>NZ_JBHWHH010000014.1:0-63232 GCF_042732555.1 Nocardia sp. NPDC059764 | reverse complement strand
ACGTCTCGGAGTCTAATCGCACCGCCGCGATCCGGTGAAAACGACCCCGGGAAAAACGCGCCGACAGACGAGAACGGCCCCGGGATCATGAATCCCGGGGCCGTTCTTGATGTTTCGCCTACTTGGCGACGGTGACGTCCACGTTGTGGATGCCGTTGCCCTCCGGCGACACCTCGGCGGTGCCGTTGCCGGACGCCGACAGCGCGCGGATGGTCCACGAGCCCGGCGCGGCGAAGAAGCGGAAGTCGCCGGTGCCCGAGGCCACGACCTCGGCGGTGAAGTCGCCGTTGCCGTCCAGCAAGCGGACGAACGCGCCACCGACGGTCTGGCCGTCAGCGGTCAGGACGCGGCCGGTGATGACCGTCTCCTTCTCGACGTCGACGCCGGCCGGGATGGCCTGTCCCTGGGTAGGTGCTGCACACATATTGATTACGCTCCCAACTCGATCGGTGCACCGACGAGGGAACCGTATTCGGTCCAGGACCCGTCGTAGTTCTTGACGTTCTGGTGGCCCAGCAGCTCCTGCAGCACGAACCAGGTGTGCGAGGAACGCTCGCCGATGCGGCAGTACGCGATGGTCTGCTTCTCGCCGTCCAGACCGGCATCCTTGTAGATCTCCGCCAGCTCGGCGTCGCTCTTGAAGGTGCCGTCCTCGTTCGCGGCCTTGGACCACGGGACGTTGATGGCGCCGGGGATGTGGCCCGGACGCTGCGACTGCTCCTGCGGCAGGTGCGCCGGAGCCAGGATCTTGCCCGAGAACTCGTCGGGCGAACGCACGTCGACCAGGTTCTTGGCGCCGATGGCGTCGATGACCTCGTCACGGAAGGCGCGGATGGACAGGTCCTGCGCGGAGGCCTTGTAGTCGGTGCCCGGGCGCACCTTGACGTCCTTGACCAGCGGGCGGCCGTCCAGCTCCCACTTCTTGCGGCCACCGTCGAGCAGCTTCACGTCCTGGTGGCCGTAGAGCTTGAAGTACCAGTAGGCGTAGGCGGCGAACCAGTTGTTGTTGCCGCCGTACAGCACCACGGTGTCGTCGTTGGAGATACCGCGCTCGGACAGCAGCGCGGAGAACTGCTCCTGGTTCACGAAGTCGCGGCGGACCTGGTCCTGCAGGTCCTTCTTCCAGTCGAGACGCACGGCGCCCTCGATGTGCCCCAGGTCGTAGGCCGAGGTGTCCTCGTCCACCTCGACCAGGACGACGCCCGGGGTGTTCAGGTTCTCTTCGACCCAGTCTGCGGAGACCAGGACATCGGAGCGAGCCATGTTGTTCCTTTCGGTGCGGTGCCGTGTTCAGGCGTTGCGTTCGTGTGGCTGAGTAATAGGAATGGTCAGGGGCGGAGTCGGGCGACCAGCGGATAGATCTGGCAACCCAGGCAGATGCCGAACGCCGCGTTCAGGAAGGCCGCGAACAGCGCGAATCCGGCGAAGATCGAGCCCACCACCGTGCTGCCGGCGGCGAAGCCGATCACGCCCAGCACCGCGAAGATCAGACCCACCAGCTGTGCGAACCGCAGCGGGGCAACGGGTTCCAGCTCGGTCGGCACGCCGTTGCGCGGCGCGACCAGGGTGGCGTAGATCCGGCCGTACGGGCTGCGCTTGGGGCCGCCGGCCGCGCCCAGGCCGAAGACCGCGGCCTGCGCGGCCAGCAGTACGGCGGCCGCGGGGACCGAGACGGAAGCGAGAATCAGGACCAGGGCGAGCGCCGCGGTGGTGATCCAGGCCGCGAACCGGGGACCCCGGACGTCGACCTGCTCCACGGGCGGTGCGCTCGTAATGGTGTTCGACATGGAAGGAAGTACTCCTGCGCTCGAGGATGTATTGGCCGGATCGCCGGAGGATCGACATGATCTCTCAACAGCGGGGGATACAACCGGTCGGCGACAGAGTTATAGAAAGGCCGACCGGCTAGCGGCACAGGCAGCAACAACCACCGAGCCGGCACAGGTCTACCGTGCGGCGTCGGGTGAGCATCAGCTCGCGGTTGGATTGCACGAGAGGGAGTTTACCCAATTTTCGGGGGAAATTGGACCCGGGGTCCGTAATGCTGGTCACTCATCGGTCGCGGCGACTGTCAAAGAGGCCATTGACGTGCGCAGATCCGCGGCCTTCGGAACGCCGGAGATCCGGAAGCGTTCCAATCCTCGAGAATCCAATCCGAAAGTGGTCGGCAGCGAGAGCACGTTCAGCTCCCGGGCGAGCTCCGCGAACTCGTCGATGTCGACCTCCAGATCCAGCGGCGGCAGCTCGGCGGCGGCCAGTTCGGCCACCACGCCCGCGACCACGCGCCGCACGGCCGCGCACGGGCCGCACCAGTCGGCGGAGAAGTGCAGGACGGTCGGGCGGCCCGGGATCACCCCGGCCGCGGCCAGCAGGGCGGCCCGGTTGGATTCCGGCTCGAGCGGCCGCGGCGCGGCGGCACGCTCGCGCACCCGGCCCTCGTTGCGGCGCAGCAGCAGGCCCACGGCGACCGCCGCGACCAGCATGACCGTCAGGATTCCGAGGGCGATCATTTCTGTAGCCGATCCAGGTCGACGGTCACGGCGCGACCGGTGCCCTCCACCACGATCTGCCCGGCATTGGCCTCCACCGAGGTGGGCGCGATGCCGAACGGCATATTGCGGGTGTCGATGGTGTGGGTGAAGCGGGCCAGGATGGCTGGCTTGTCCTGTTCGGAGATCACGGTCCGATCCTGTTCGGGCAGCACCGAATCGGAGTCGGACTGCAGATCGCGCCCGGCGATCGAGATCGCGGTGATGCGTACCTCGGCGCCCTCGAGTTTCAGTTCCGCCAGCACGTGGACCTTCTTCTTGGCGACCTTCTGCGCGGTGTCGGCGCGCGAATCGGCGACCGGGACGGTGTCGGCGTTCGGGCCGATCGGCACGGTGCCCTCCAGGATGATGATGCCCGTGGTGCTGGGACCGGTGCCGGCGGCATTGCCGGAGCCGTCGGACTTGTCGGTGGGCGGGCCGAAGACCTGGAGGTCCGGAATCTTGAACAGCCGGCCGAGCTCATTGGGTTCGATGCGCATGCGGGCCTGCACCTCGTCGACCGGGACCTGCGCCACCTCGCCGTCGATCAGCTGACGCATGGGCAGGCGGACGCCCTTCAGATTGGCCTCGACCATGATCTTGCCGGGGATGTCGGGGCGCATGGCCCGGGCGCGGATGTCCATATTGATGTACTCGCCGTCCAGGGACTGGACCACGAAGGGGTGGCGCAGCGACTCGTGGAAGGTGATCTCCGGGTCGGCGCTCAGATCCGAACCGGTTCGCAGCAGCCGGGAGACGCGGTACTCGGAGTAGGCGGCGACCCCGAAATCGAGCAGCACGACCAGCCCTGCCAGGCAGAGCAATCCGATGAGCAGCCTCCGGAAACGCATAGCTGCACCCTAATAGGGGGCCGTCGCCGATCCGCGTCGGATCCACCTACGGGAGTCCGCTCGCGAGGGGCGGACGCTGGTGATTCGCGCCGTCAACCCGCCCGTGGCGGCAGCGGGGGGCGATTCCGAGACACCACAGGCTAATGTAGGCAGCGATTACCTGTGATGACCTGCATGAGGTAGTGGCCGACAGCGCGGTAGCCACACACATGCCAGATGGGATGGAGGGCCCCCATGGAGCTGCTCCTGCTGACCTCCGACCCCAACCCCGAGGCGGTGCTGCCGTCGCTGGCGTTGCTGCCGCATCACGTGCGGCCCGCTCCGACGGAGGTGGCGTCCCTGCTCGAGGCGGGATCCGCCGACGTGGCGCTGGTGGACGCGCGCACCGACCTGGCCGCCGCGCGCGGCCTGTGTCGTTTGCTGGGGAGCACCGGCTCGTCGGTGCCGGTGGTGGCCGTGCTGACCGAGGGCGGTCTGGTCGCGGTGAACGCCGACTGGGGCCTGGACGACATCTTGCTGCCCGGTACCGGGCCCGCCGAACTGGACGCCCGGCTGCGACTCCTGGTGGCGCGCAACGGCGGCGTGGCCAGCCCGGAGAACACCGGCAAGATCACCCTCGGTGAGCTGGTCATCGACGAGGGCACCTACACCGCGCGACTGCGCGGCCGCCCGCTGGACCTGACGTACAAGGAGTTCGAGCTCCTCAAGTACCTGGCGCAGCACGCCGGCCGGGTGTTCACCCGCGCCCAGCTGCTCCAGGAGGTCTGGGGCTACGACTTCTTCGGCGGCACCCGCACCGTGGACGTGCACGTGCGACGACTGCGCGCCAAGCTCGGCAGCGAGTACGAGTCGTTGATCGGCACCGTGCGCAATGTCGGATACAAGGCGGTGCGCCCGGCGCGCACCCCGGGCAAGGGCGACGCGGTCACCTTCCCCGACTCCGACGGCACCGACGACTCCGAACTGACCTCGGCGAACGGCGCGATCTGATGACTTCCTGGACCGACCGGCCCGATTCCGAGACGGCCGGGCAGGTACGGGCGCTGCTGGAGCGGGCCACCGCGGCCGACGGCGTGGCCCCGGTGTCGGAGCAGGCGGTGCTCTCGCTGGCCGGAACTGATTCGCCCGCAAGACATCTGGTGGACATCCGGGACGGCGTGGTCGTGGGGTACGCGAACCTCGTGCCCGCGCACGACGAGCACCCGGCGATGGCGGAGGTGGCGGTCGATCCGTCGGCCCGCGGCCACGGTATCGGCGCAGGTCTGGTGGCTGCCGCGCTGGCGGCCGGGGGTCCCGGCGCGCGCGTGTGGGCGCACGGTGACCTGCCGCCCGCGCGGGCGGTGGCGGCCCGACTGGGCTTGTCCGTTTCGCGTGAATTGTGGCAAATGCGAAGAGAGCTGGCTAACTCAGAGCTACCCGAGTTGACGGTGCCCGCCGAACTTGAACTGCGCACCTACGCCGGGCCTTCGGACGACGCGGAACTGCTCCGCGTGAACGCCTCGGCCTTCTCCTGGCATCCCGAGCAAGGCGGCTGGACCCAGCGCGATATCGACGCCCGCCGCGCCGAATCCTGGTTCGACCCGAAGGGTCTGTTCATCGCCGTGGATCCGGCCCACCCGGACCGCATCCTCGGATTCCACTGGACCAAGGTGCATTCCGACGAGACGCCGCCGATCGGCGAGGTCTACGTGGTCGGCATCGAACCCGACGCGCAGGGGCGCGGCCTCGGCCGGCTGCTCACGCTGGCGGGTCTGCACTATCTGAAGGACCGCGGCCTGGACGCCGTGCTGCTCTACACCGAGGGCGACAACACCGCGGCCGTGCACACCTACACCCGGCTCGGTTTCACTCGATTCCACATCGACGTCGCCTACTCCAGCGTGTCGTAAATTACGCTCGGCAACGATGCGGCTAATGTCACACGCAGTGTGCCGCAATCAGGGTGGGTTGTTCATCTCGCGTTCACCTGCCCTGGTCCAACTGTCTACCAGCCGCCCTTACGTTGCAAGTGGGCCGCAGACCGCTGCCCGGTGCGCTAGTTCGCAGCGAACAGCCGCCAAACGCGCCCGTCCGACCGTTGAGGGGTTGGACGTGCAAGTGATTCCCCCGGAGGAATTGGTGAATCTCAAGCGCAGCAGCGCCCTGCTCGGTGTGTTGGCCGCGGCCGGCGCCCTGACTCTGTCGGCTTGTGGCAGTGACAACAACGCCACCGGCGGCGGCGCCAAGATCGATGTCGCCTGTGGCGGCAAGACCTCGCTGAAGGCCAGTGGTTCCACCGCGCAGAAGAACGCGATGGACCGCTTCGTCGCCGCGTACCAGACCAACTGCGCGGGCGCGAAGCTCGACTACACCGGTTCGGGCTCGGGCGCCGGCGTCAACGAGTTCATCGGCAACCAGACCGATTTCGCGGGCTCCGACTCGCCGCTGAACGCCGAGAAGGGCGAGACCGATAAGGCCGCCGCTCGTTGCGCCAGCCCTGCCTGGAACCTGCCGGCCGTCTTCGGCCCGATCTCCGTGGCCTACAACCTGCCCGGCATCGAGGACCTGGTCCTGGACCCGCCGACCATCGCCAAGATCTTCTCCGGTGACATCACCGCGTGGAACGACCAGGCGATCCGGGCCCTGAACACCAACAAGGCCGACAAGCTGCCGTCGGACAAGATCGGCGTGATCTTCCGCTCCGACGAGTCGGGCACCACCGACAACTTCCAGAAGTACCTGACCACCGCCGGTGGCTACACCAAGGGCGCCGGCAAGGCGTTCAACGGTGGCGTCGGCGAGGGCGCCAAGGGCTCGGACGGCACCTCGGCCGCGGTCGCGAACACCAAGTTCACCATCACCTACACCGAGTGGTCCTTCGCCAAGGCGCAGAAGCTGTCCTCGGTGCGCGTGCTGACCACCGCCACCTCCAACGACCCGAAGCCGGTCGAGCTGACCGCCGAGTCCGCGGGCAAGGCCGTCGACGCCGCCAAGATCAAGGGCGAGGGCAACGACCTGGTGCTGGACAACAGCTCGATCTACAAGCCCACCGCCGCGGGCGCGTACCCGATCATGCTGGCCACCTACGAGATCGTCTGCTCGAAGTACAGCGACGCCGACACCGCCAAGGCCGTCAAGGCGTTCCTGACCTCGGCGGTCGGCAACGGCCAGACCGGTCTCGCCGACGCCGGCTACGTGCCGCTGCCGGACGCGTTCAAGACCAAGCTCACCACCGCGATCAACGCCATCTCCTGATCGCCTGATCGAAACACGATGACCGTGCACGACGACATTGCATCCGCGGGTCTGTCCGTTTCGACCGACCCGCGGGAAGACCGTGCCCAACTGCCGGGGGATACTGCGCTCATGCCGACCGAACCCAGCACCACCCCGGCCGCGGGGCGCGCACCCAAGAAGTTCGGCGCGGAGTTCGCTTTCCGCTCGGCGGCCACAGCCGCCGGCGGGATCATCGTCGCCGCCATCGCCCTGATCGCCCTGTTCCTTCTGATCCGGGCGTGGCCCTCGATCATGGCGAACAAGGCGAACTTCTTCACCACCACCGAGTTCAACGTCAAGGACGAGAACAACCTGCAGTTCGGCATCAAGGACCTGTTCATGGTCACGGTGCTGAGTTCGCTGTTCGCCCTTGCCATCGCGGTGCCGGTCGGTGTGGGGATCGCGCTGTTCCTGACGCAGTATTCGCCGAAGGCGCTGGCGCGTCCGTTCTCGGTCATCGTGGATCTGCTGGCCGCGGTGCCGTCGATCGTGTTCGGTCTCTGGGGATTCCTGGTCGTGGCCCCCAAGCTGGGGCCCTTCCAGGACTTCCTGAACAAGCACCTGAGCTGGTTGTTCCTCTTCTCCGACGGCAATGTCAGCATTGCCGGCGGCGGCACGATCTTCACCGCGGGCGTGGTGCTCGCGGTGATGATCCTGCCGATCATCACCTCGGTCTCCCGGGAGGTGTTCGGCCTGACCCCGCGCTCGCACATCGAGGCGGCGCAGGCGCTGGGCGCCACCAAGTGGGAGGTCGTGCGCCTCACCGTGCTGCCCTTCGGTCGCTCCGGCGTGATCGCCGGTTCCATGCTGGGCCTGGGCCGCGCGCTCGGTGAGACCATCGCGGTCCTCATCGTGCTGCGCACCTCGACCAAGGCGGGCAGCTGGTCGCTGTTCGACGGCGGCTACACCTTCGCCTCGAAGATCGCCTCCGCGGCTTCGGAATTCAGCTCGAAGCTGCCGACCGGCGCCTACATCGCCGCCGGTTTCGTGTTGTTCGCACTGACGTTCGTCGTCAACGCACTGGCTCGGCTCGCCGCCGGCGGGAAGGTCAACGGATGACCACCACACTCGACAAGCCGGTCAAGGCGCCGACCTTCCGGCACGTCAGCCCCGTTCGCCGGATCAAGAACAACGTCGCCACCGGCCTGGTCTGGTTGTGCTTCGGCCTCGCGCTGGTGCCGCTGCTGTGGGTGCTGTTCGTGGTGCTGCAGAAGGGCGGGGCCATCGTGGCCTCGGCCGGCTGGTGGACCAAGTCGCAGAACGGCGTCCTGCCCGACCAGCGCACCGGCGGTGTCTATCACGCCATCTACGGCACCATCGTGCAGTCCGGCATCGCCGCGGTGATCGCGGTGCCGCTGGGCATCATGGCCGCGGTCTACCTGGTCGAGTACGGCCGGGGCTGGCTGGCCAAGACCACCACCTTCATGGTCGACATCCTCGCGGGTGTGCCCTCGATCGTGGCCGCGCTCTTCATCTTCGCGCTCTGGATCGCCACCTTCGGCAACCCGCAGAGCGCCTTCGCGGTGTCGCTGGCCCTGGTGCTGCTGATGCTGCCGGTGGTGGTGCGCAGCACCGAGGAAATGCTCAAGCTGGTTCCGGACGAACTGCGTGAGGCGTCCTACGCGCTCGGTATCCCGAAGTGGAAAACCATTGTGCGGATCGTCATTCCGACCGCCGCGCCCGGCATGATCTCCGGCATGCTGCTGGCCGTCGCCCGTGTCATGGGTGAGACCGCGCCCGTGCTGGTGCTGGTGGGTTACTCCAAGGCGATCAACTTCGATGTCTTCAACGGCAATATGGCCTCGCTTCCGCTGCTGATGTACCAGGAGCTGTCGAACCCCGAGCCCGCCGGCCGCGAGCGCATCTGGGGTGCCGCGCTGACCCTGATCCTGATCATCGCGCTGCTGTACCTCGCCGCCGCGGCGGTGAACAAGCTGCTCACGCGGAACCGATAGAAGGAAAGACTGATGGCCAAGCGAATTGACGTCAAAGACCTCAATATCTACTACGGCAAGTTCCACGCGGTCGCCAATGTCGGGCTGACGGTGCTGCCGCGCAGCGTGACCGCCTTCATCGGTCCGTCCGGTTGTGGCAAGTCGACCGTGCTGCGCGCGCTCAACCGCATGCACGAGGTGACCCCGGATGCCCGCGTCGAGGGCGCGGTGCTGCTCGACGGCGAGGACATCTACGGCGCCACCGTCGACCCGGTCGGCGTGCGCCGCACCATCGGCATGGTGTTCCAGCGGCCGAACCCGTTCCCCACCATGTCGATTCGCGACAATGTGGTA
The DNA here is from genome assembly GCF_042732555.1 of Nocardia sp. NPDC059764. Lineage (NCBI taxonomy): Bacteria > Bacillati > Actinomycetota > Actinomycetes > Mycobacteriales > Nocardiaceae > Nocardia > Nocardia sp. NPDC059764. The sequence continues at coordinate 54,310 of NZ_JBHWHH010000014.1, read as the reverse complement.
GCCGGTCTGAAGCTGCAGGGCGTGCGCAACAAGGGCCAGCTGGACGAGGTGGCCGAGCAGTCGCTGCGCGGCGCCAACCTCTGGAACGAGGTCAAGGACCGCCTGGACAAGCCGGGCGGCGGCCTCTCCGGTGGTCAGCAGCAGCGTCTGTGCATCGCCCGCGCCATCGCGGTGTCGCCGGACGTGCTGCTCATGGACGAGCCGTGTTCGGCCCTGGACCCCATCTCCACGCTCGCGATCGAGGATCTGATCACCGAGCTGAAGAAGGAGTACACCATCGTCATCGTCACCCACAACATGCAGCAGGCCGCGCGTGTGAGTGACCAGACCGCCTTCTTCAACCTGGAGGCGCAGGGCAAGCCGGGCAAGCTCATCGAGATCGACGAGACCGAGAAGATCTTCTCGAACCCGTCGCAGAAGCAGACCGAGGACTACATCTCGGGTCGATTCGGATAGTCACAGACCTTCCGGCGTCGGACGGCCCCTGCCCTTGTGGCAGGGGTCGTTTTCTATGCCCTGGGTGGTTGTGTGCAACTGTTAGTAACAGTTAGTCTGACGCTCGTTGGTAAACCGATTGGTTTAGTACAAGGAGGTGTCGGATGACCGTCTCAACGGCGAGCCCGAAATCCGGACGGGCCGCGGCGGACCTGCCGCAACGGGCGAAGATCGCGGCGCTGGTCGCCATCTGTCTCGCGGAACTGCTCGTGGTCCTGGACAACACGCTGGTCAATGTGGCCCTGCCGTCCATGGCCCTGCAACTGCGGGCCGACATGAGCGGCCTGCAATGGATCGTGGACGCGTTCACCCTGGCCTTCTCCGGTCTGCTGCTCGCCATGGGACACCTGGGCGACCGCTACGGGCGACGGCTGTTCATGATCATCGGACTGGGCGGCGTCGCGGTCATGTCCGCGGCGGGCGCGCTGTCCTCCGGCCTCGGCCAGGTCATCGCGGCCCGCGCCGGCATGGGCGTGTTCGCGGCCGTGGTCTTCCCTGCCACCCTGGCCCTGCTCACCAATATCTTCACCAAGTCCCGCGAACGTGCCGCCGCCATCGCGCTGTGGACGGCCATGGCCGGGATCGCCATCGCCATCGGGCCGACCGTGGGCGGCTGGCTGCTCGAGTACTTCTCCTGGCATTCGGTGTTCTGGATCAATGTCCCGGTGGCGCTGGTGGCCATCGGCGCGGTGCTGGCCACCGTGCCGGAATCCCGTGCACCGCACGTGGATCGGCTAGACCGGGTCGGCATCCTGCTCTCCCTGGCCGGGGTGACCGCGCTGGTGTGGTCCATCATCGAGGCCCCCAAGCACGGCTGGTTCGCCGCCGAAAGCCTTGCGGGCTACCTGCTCTCGGCCGCGCTGCTGGCCGCGTTCGTGGCCTGGGAACTACGCGTGCCCGCGCCCGTGCTGAACATGCGCCTGTTCCGCGACCGCCGCTTCGCGCTGCCGTCGCTGGCCATCACCGTGTCCTACTTCTCGGCGTTCGGCTTCCTGTTCCTGATCACCCAGTACTTCCAGGGCGTGAAGGAGTTGTCGCCGCTCGAATTCGGCATCCACTCACTGCCTTTCGCGGTGGCGGTCGGCTTCGGCGCGCCCATCGCGACCCTGCTGGCACAGCGGCTGGGCGCCACGGCCATGGTGGTGTCGGGGCTGCTGATCCTGGCGGTGGCCATGTACATCGCGGGCCGGACCACCGTCGACACCCCGTATCTGGGACCGGTGGTGGTGTCCATGATCCTGATGGGCCTGGGATTCGCGGTGGTTCAGGGTCCGGCGACCGAATCCATCATGGGCGCGGTGCCTCTGGAGGAAGCCGGTGCGGGCTCGGCGGTCAACGACACCACGCGGGAGGTGGGCGGAGCTCTCGGAGTGGCCCTGCTCGGGTCGATCATGACCTCGGTGTACGCCGACCGGATCGGCGGCCGGATCGCGGCGATTCCCGCGCAGATCATGAATCCGCGGCAGAAGGAGTTGGCGAGCAATACGCCGATCAGCGTCCTGGAGATCGTGAAGGCCCCGGTGAATCCGCTTGTCGCACCGGCGAAAGCGGATCTGATTCACGCCATGAAGGTCGCGGCGATGCAGGGCGCCGAGGCCGCGTCGTACGTCGCGGTCGGCACCCTGGTCGTGTGCGCGGTCATCGTCGCCGCGACCTTGCCCTGGCGTCCCGAACGGGGCCGTTCGGTCCTGATGGGCTGGCGTGAGTCCGACGAGGACTAGATCGATTCCTTCTCGGAATCCGGGTCGGGCGGCAGCACGCCGGTGACGAGGAAGACGACGCGGCGGCCGATCTCCACGGCGTGGTCTGCGAAGCGCTCGTAGTAGCGACCCAGCAGCGCCACGTCCACGGCCGCCGCGACGCCGAACTGCCAGTCGCGGTCCATGATCAGCGTGAACAGGTGCTTGCGCAGGTCGTCCATCGCCTCGTCGTCGTCGGTGAGCTTGGCGGCCCGCTCGGGATCGCGGGTCTCCAGCACCTCCTTGGCGGTGGCGCCCATCTTGACCGCGACGCGGCCCATCTCGGCGAAGTAGCTGTTCACGGCCTCCGGCACGGCGTGGGCCGGGAAGCGCCGCCGGGTCATCTTGGCGACGTGCAGGGACAGCACACCCATCCGGTTCACGTCGGAGACGATCTGGATGGCGCTGACGACCTGCCGCAAATCACCGGCGACCGGGGCCTGCAGCGCGAGCAGCGCGAAGGCCTTCTCCTCGGCCAGGGTGATCATCTCGGCGATCCGGTCGTACTCGCTGATCACCTGCTCCGCGAGCTCGAGATCGGCGGTGAGCAGGGACTCGGTGGCCCGCTCCATCGCCGATCCGGCGAGCCCGGCCATGCCGCCGAGCAGATCGGCGAGCTCGGCCATTTGTTCGTTGTAGATGACACGCATGAGTCAAGACATTAGTGCGCGTCCTTGACCAAGTCACCAACGGTGGGTTAAACGTAGGTTCCGGTCGGTTCCGGCAAAGTCGCCGCAGCTCCGACCGGTCCGGTGGACGGCCTACTTGCAGAGGTCGTCGGCGGCGTTCACATGCTCGAGATCGGAGGGCAGTGTGACCGGAGCCGCACTGGGCCCGCCCGCGTCGCTCGGCGTGTCGGGCAGGGTCTGCCCGAAGGCGGTCGGGGTCTTCACGGTGCCCGAGAAATCGGACCCCACCACGACCTCGACGATGCTGCCCAGCCCGCTCGCCGGTTCCAGGATCGAGCCCGGAATCGCGCTGGCCACGGTTCCGGCGTCGGCCTCGTGGCCGCTGGAGTAGCGGACCTTGGTCTTGGCGGAGACGCCGTCGGCGTAGTTGCCGGTGCTGTAGATCTGGAAGCCCTGCGCGGCCAGCTTGGTCGCGGTGGTGCCCGCGATGCCGCCCTGGCCGGAACCGTTGGACACCTGCACCGAGACCGTCTGCGGATCCACCGCGGCCGGTTTGGGTTTGGCGACGGGCACGCCGGCGGGGGCCGCCGGGGGTTCGGACTTCTTCTCACCGGGCAGCGGCTGGTCGTCGATGACCGCGCGGAAGATGGCCTTGATGTCCGACTCGCGCGGGATCTCGTTGCCGTACGACGTGGTGCCCGCGGTCGGGACGGTCAGGAAGGTGATGCTCCCGGCCTGCATCTTCTGCATGGAACGGCCCAGCGTGAGCAGGTCCTTGGTGGTGACGCTGTCCATGAACGAGTGCTTCGCGAAGGCGTTGATGAACCCGTCGAGCTTGGCCGGGTCGAACAGCACCTTGCTGGACAGCGCGCTGCGCAGCAGGGACGACAGAAAGCGCTGCTGCCGGTTGATCCGGTCGTAGTCGCTGCGTTCCTCGCCGTACACGTGGCGGGCGCGCACGTAGTCCAGCGCGGTGGAACCGTTGACCGTCTGCCTGCCCGGGGTGGTGAGGACGGTACCGAGGACCTCGTCGACCAGCGGCTTGGTGGTGCACACCTCGACGCCGCCGACCACGTCGACCATGGACTCGAATCCGGCGAAGTCGATGCCGACGAAGTGGTTGATCTTCAGGCCCGACATCTTGGTGATCACCTTGGTCAGGCACTTCGGCCCGCCCAGCGCGTAGGTGGCATTGAGCTTGTCGCCGTCGGCGGCCGGGAACTTCTGGCTGGAGTAGGTCGCCTTCTCGTTGTCCCAGCCCTCGCAGATCGGACGGGAGACGTCCAGGTCGCGGGGGAAGGACACCGCGACCACGCGGGACCGGTTGGCCGGGATGTTGACCAGCATGACGGTGTCCGAGCGCGCGCCCTCGGCGTCGTCCACACTGCCCGCGCCGAGCGTGCTGTTGGTGCCCGCCCGGGTGTCGGTGCCGACGATCAGGAAGTTCTCGTCGCCGTTCTGCCCGTCGGCGTCGACGACGTCGGTGCTGTTCGGATCTAGCGCGACGACCTGCTGGAAGTTGCCGTCCTTGGCGCGCAGATAGCTCCAGCCGCCCGCGGTCACCAGCAGCGCGAGCACCGCGAACATCGCGGTGGCGCCGCGGGCCACCAGACCGGCGCGGCGGCTGCGGCGGCGTCGGGTGCTCGACATCCATCTGGCCGGCGCGGAACCCACGGAGGCGGGCAGCGCGGTGGTCGGATAGTCGGCGGGCGAGGCGACCCGGCGGCCCAGCAGGGCGCGGGCACGCGCGGCGGTGGTCGGGGCGGCGGCGGGGATGGCCTCGGTGACCGGGGGTAGTTCGTCGGTGATCAGATCGGCGGTCGGGTCGGCGCGGCGGATGGTCCGGCCGGTGCCCGGTGCCGCCGCCACCCGGCGGAGGTGGCTGTCGTCGCGCACGGTGCGCTGTGAACCCGTGCCGGGCTGGTGTCCTGCGGGCGGAGGCTGGGTGCCCGGGGCGGGCCGGGCGCCGGCGGCGGGTGCGCTCTCCGGCGGGGGCACGGGTGCCGGTGCGGCCGGTTCTCGGTCGGCCGTGCCATTGGTGGCCGCCGGTGCGTTCTGCTTGCCCGCGTCGGGGCGGGGACGGCGGCGCGTCTGGCGCTCGCTGTCCACCCGTTCGACCAAGTCCTGCACGGAGATGGGGGCTGCGGCGGAGTCGGCGTCGTCGGTGTGCCGGGAGCGGCGGCCCGCGCGCGACAGATCGTCCCCGTCCTCGGAGTAGCGCTCCCAGGGGGCGCGACCTCCGGGCCGTGGCGTACGCCCGTACCGATCGTCACCCACCAACGAACCTCACTTTGCTCTTGATGCCGAGGGCCATGATAACGATTTCGCCACGGTGAACCACTCGAACATGTGTCCACCCAGGTAGATCCGCTTTTTCTGCTCTGTCGGAATGCTTCGACCGCTGGGACGAACGTTCCGCAAAGTGTGCCAGGGCCTCGGCCCCGCACCCGGGAGCTGGGCCGGACATTGACCGGATCGTGCCGGATCGCCGGCGGCGACAGGCGGCTGAACCAGGGCGGTCGCTAGCCGCCGGAGTGCATGACGTCGGCGGCGGTCGGGACGGTCGCGTCCTCCGGATCGTCGAGCCAGCCGTCGGGCAACGCGACCTTCGTCTGCGGGGAGCCCTGCCGCCCGCGTGGTCCGAGCGCGTCCTCCGGGAACGGCACGTCCGGATCCAGCTGCCCGACCAGATCGCCGATCTGAGCCAAGTTGGTCACGGTGGCGAACTGCCGCCGCAGCGCGGAGCCGACCGGGAAGCCCATCAGGTACCAGGCCATGTGCTTGCGAATGTCGCGCATGGCCTTGTCCTCGCCGTCGTGCTCGACGAGCAGGGCGGCGTGCCGGTAGAGGATCTCGCCGACCTTGCCGAGCGAGGGTCCGGCCGGAATGGGCTCGCCGCGCAGGGCCGCGCTGAGTTCTCCGAACAGCCACGGCCGCCCCAGGCAGCCGCGGCCCACCACGACGCCGTCGCAGCCGGTCTCGGCCATCATGCGCAGGGCGTCGTCGGCGCTGAAGATGTCGCCGTTGCCGAGCACCGGAATCGTGGTGACGGTCTCCTTGAGCCGCGCGATGGCCGACCAGTCGGCCTGCCCGGAGTAGAGCTGGGCGGCGGTGCGGGCGTGCAGTGAAACCATCGCCGCGCCTTCCTCTTCGGCGATCCGGCCGGTGTCGAGGTAGGTGGTGTGGTCGTCGTCGATGCCGATGCGGAATTTGAAGGTGACCGGCACTTCGCCTGCGGCCGAGACCATTTCGCGCACGATCTCGCGGAACAGCCGCCGCTTGTAGGGCAGGGCGGAGCCGCCGCCGAGGCGGGTGACCTTGCGGACCGGGCAGCCCAGGTTCATGTCGATGTGGTCGGCCCAGCCCTCGCCGACGATGATCCGCACGGCCTCGCCGAGGGTCTTGGGGTCGACGCCGTAGAGCTGCATCGAGCGCGGCGATTCGTCGGGGCCGAAGGCCATCATGTTGAGAGTCTTCTCGTTGCGCTCGACGACGGCGCGGGCGGTGATCATCTCGCACACGTACAGCGATGTGGCGCTGCCGAATTCGCGGCACAGGGTGCGGAAGGCGACATTGGTGATGCCCGCCATCGGGGCCAGCACGACCGGCGGATCGAGCGGGTAGGGCCCGATTCGCAACTCGGTCTTGGGGGCTTCGAGCGAGGCAGTCACGCCTCCCAGTCTCTCATCCGCGCCGTTGCGGCCAGAGCCGCCCGCCCACTCGAGTGCCCCCGGTCACAGCGTCAGCGGGCGGCGGGCCGGGTGCCGGGCTGGAACTTGAAGCTGATCGCCTCCAGGACGGGCTTGCGCTGGGTCTTCTGGATGGCGGCGATTCGCCACTCCCCGTCGGTGTCGCGCACGACGGTGTAGGTGACGAGCTTGCCGAGCTTCTTCGGCTGCTTCTTGTCCACGTCTCCGGCGGATACGACGACGACGGTGTCGCCGCCGTAGCGGCGGATGTCGAGGGTCTCGCCCCACATGCGGGTGCCCTTCAGGAAGGAGTCGAACAGCGCCTGGTGGGCCCGGCCGATCTCCGCGCCGCCGTGGTAGACGGTCCCGGCGAAGGTGACGTCGGTGGCGTCGGCGGTGAAGCAGTGGCCGTAGGCGGTGCCGTCGCCGTCGTTCCAGGCCGCGGCGACGCGGTCGAGCAGGGCGTGGATGGCGTCGAAATCGGTGCTGCCGTTCATGGTTCAATCCCCTTCAGGTATTTGCTGCTCCTGGAAAGCATCTTCTCATGAGAAGTATCTTCCTTCAAGAAGAGAATTGAATCGGAGGCGTCCCATGCTGTCGGACCCCGCACGGGCCAGTGCGATCTATCGCCGCTACCTCAGCGCCCTGGTGCTGCACGCCCAGGCCGGAGCGCGGGCCGTGGGACTCGGCGCGACCGATCTGTACGCCCTCAACATCCTCGACCTGAACGGCGCCATGACCCCGGGCGAGCTGGCCGCCCGCACCGGACTGACCACCGGGCCCACCACCCGCCTCATCGACCGCCTGGAGCAGGCGGGCCACGTGCGCCGCGTCCCCGACGCCGCCGACCGCCGCAAGGTCCTCATCGAACCGATCCCGAACCCCGGCGACCTCGAGCGGGTGCTCGCGCCCGCGCGCCGCAAGATCGGCGAGATCCTGCTCGGCTACACCCCCGAGCAGCGGGAAGTCCTGTTCGACTACTTCGAGCGCGCGGGCCAGGCGTTCCAGGAGGCGGTCGACGAGATCGACTGAGCCGGGGACGGCGACGGCCCCCCGGGACCGAAATCCCGAGGGGCCGTGCCGAATTCGAGCCGGATCAGGCGTTGGCCGAGGCCAGGTCCCGATCGCGCTTGGCGGCCTCGCGGGCCAGCATCTTGTCGCGCTGCTCCTCGAACTTCACGACGTCCTTGCCGAGCCGCTCGAGGAAGAGGCCCAGACGCTCGCGGGTCTCCTCGCCGCGCGCGGTGAAGTCGGTGCGCTCGAAGATCTGCCACTTCTTGAGCACCGGGTTCACCACCTCTTCGAGGTGCTGGCGCAGGTCGTAGATGCCGTGCTTGGCCATCAGCACGCCGTTGCGGCGGAAGTTGGGCATGCCGGCGCCGGGCATCTGGAAGTTCTCCAGGATCATGGTGATCGCCTCGAGGGCCTGGTCCGGGCAGAGATCCAGAGCCGCGCCGCACATGTTGCGGTAGAAGATCATGTGCAGGTTCTCGTCGGCGGCGATGCGCTGCAGCATGCGGTCGGCGATGGGGTCGTCGCAGACGCGGCCGGTGTTGCGGTGCGAGACGCGGGTGGCGAGTTCCTGGAAGGTCACGTACGCCACCGAGTGCAGGAAGCCGGCGCTGCCGGTCTGCTCCAGTTGCTCGGTGGGGGAGGCGAACCCGTTGGTCATGTGGATCATGCGGGCCTGCTCGAGGGCGACCGGGTCGACGCCGCGGGTGACGACCAGGTAGTCGCGCATCACGATGCCGTGGCGGTTCTCCTCGGCGGTCCAGCGGCCGACCCAGGTGCCCCAGGCGCCGTCCTGGGAGAAGTTCTCGGCGATCTCACGGTGGTAGGAGGGCAGGTTGTCCTCGGTGAGCAGGTTGGTGATCATGGCCGCCTTGGCCAGTTCACTCAGCTTCGACTGCGACGGATCCCAGTCCTCGCCGCCCATGGCCGCGAAGTTGCGGCCCTCGTCCCACGGCACGTAATCGTGCGGGTGCCATTCCTTGGCCAGGGAGAGGTGGCGATTGACGTTCTCCTCGGCAACCGGCTCCAACTCCGTCAGTAGCTCGAGTTGAGTCAGATCCTTTGCCATACATATGCCCTTCGTGTCGTGCGTCGTGCTGTCGTACCCTCGCCGGCCTGCCGCCGCGGCCCATACCTTACGTGACCGTAGGGTGATGTGAAACTCATCTGTGCGCCATTGCGAGCTTGGTGAGGGATGTCATAAGAAGCGCGGCCCACAGCGTTAGGGGGTCTATCGCTGTGGGCCGCGCTTCGTTAGCCGTGCATCAGCAATGGATGTGAGATCAGTTCTTCCCGAGCAGACCGCCCAGGACGCTGCCGAGGACGCCACCGGCGTTCTGGCCCATGGCCTTGCCGAGGATATCGCCCAGACCGCCCGCGCCGCCCTGGCCGCTGGTGGCCCCGCCGAGCAGGCCGCCGAGGATGTCGCCGAGGCCGCCGGCGCCGGCCGCGCTGGGTTGAGCGGCCGCTCCGTCGCCACCGCCGAGCATCTTCTTGCCGAGGTAGGCCAGCACGATCGGCGCGAGCATCGGGAGCAGCTTGCCCATCAGGTCCTGGCTGATGTTGCTGCCGCCGACATTGCCGAGCGCGTTGATCACGGTGTTCTTCTCGGCGCCGAACGTCTGGTCGACGATCTGGCTGCCGTTGGAGACATCCACCTGACTCATGTCGACGCCGTCGTCCAGTAGACCGAGCGGCTGGTTGGCGACCTCGTTCTCCAGATTCAGACCGACCTCGGGGTTGCCGGCCTGTGCCTGGAAACCGCCGAGCAGGACGGGCACGGCCGCGTCGACCGCGGTCTTGGCGGTGGCCTCGTCGACGCCGAGCTGTTCGGCGATCTGGGCGATAGGCACTCGAGAGAGCAGGTCATCGAAGGAAGTCATGAACTCCGCCTGTGGTGATGGATTCCCGGGAAAAGCCCTACCGCGGTCACGGTAGGTGAAAACCGGACAGATTGCTACAGATTCGCGGATGCGGCGAGGGCCCGGAACGGGTGCTCCGGGCCCTCGCACGGCTGTGCCCCCACCAGGGCTCGAACCTGGGACCTGCGGATTAAAAGTCCGTAGCTCTACCAACTGAGCTATAGGGGCGTGCGGGACGTCAGTTTAATAGGCGGGGCCCGCAAGTGTTAAACGAGTATCCGATTGCGCTCTGGCAGACGGTATTTGCGCAGGTCATGGTGTTGCCTCGGGTGCGCGGCGGGTCGGGGAGGGGCGCTCGTACGGCGCGAGGGGCGTGACGGGTTGTGCCGATGGTGTGACCGGCCGTGCCGATCGCCGGTGCTCGGGGAGCCGGGGCGGCGTGCGGGAGGGACGATGTGGCGCTGTGAGGGTGCGGACCGGTCGGTGCGTCACCGCGACGGGGCAGAGCCGGGGTGCCACGGGGGTCGGCGCGGAGTGTGGGCGGGGTGAGGTGACGGTGTGGTCCCGTCGTGCCCGGACGCGTCCGGGCGGCCGTTCGCGCTACCGCGGGCTCGGGTCGACCCTGGGCTCGGGCGGCCCCGGCAATCGCCTTGCCACTCAGTTTGTTTCGTGGCCCTGGAGTGTGAATATCATCCAATGGTGATGCGTGGCAAGCTTTTTGGGATGGAAAGAAGCGACCGTCCCGGACCGGTCCGAGCGCGGGGGTGGCGGCTCGGCGGTACCGCGGGCCGGGCGGCGTCGGCGCGTGTTTCCATGATCACCGGCACGAACTTCGGTGAGATATGGGCGAATTCGTCGTTTCGAACCAATCGTCCATACGATTGCTGGGGAATTGCGGTTTTCGAAAGGAGATGTGCTGGCTAACTGACTTTCCGGTACACGTCACGCTGGGTGTGCTTTCCGGGTACGGTGACCGACTGGTGAATTCCCGAGGAGCTGGGATTGCCCCGGCGGCACGGGATTCGGCCTATCGTTGATGTGCCCGAACGTGTCGCGACCGGCCCATCCGATCGCGGCTCCAACAGATGAAGCTGCGGGGAGGCGGACCAGGACGACGTGAACGCCCGGGTGCGCACTCCGGGGTGCACCGGGCGGGAAAAGCTATACCAGTTGGTGTGTTTCAAGTTTCTCGCGCTTTTTCGTACCAAAAGTTTGGTAATTCCGGGCGTAGCCCGATTTGAAGTATTTGAAAGACACGTAACTTCGCGTCGAGGCCGTACCGCGGTCGGCGACGGTTAGCTAGCTTCGGAGGCGTTTCGAGCATGGCACGGCAGCAAGAGCGGGCCCGCCGGACACGCGCGGCGATCATCAGGTCCGCCGCCGTTGAGTTCGGGAAGAGCGGCTATGCCGCTGCATCGCTCAACCGCATATTGGAAGGTTCCCGGGCGACCAAGGGGGCCATGTACTTTCACTTCGACTCCAAGGAGGACTTGGCGCGCGCGGTGCTGGAAGCGGCGGTCGACCGCTACCGGGCATCGACCGAAAGGTGGCTCACCCGAACCGATCTCGGTCCACTCGACGTGCTGCACGGCATGATCGACGAGATCGCGTTGCGGCTGGAGAACGACATCATCATCCAGGCCGAGTTCCGGCTCATCATCGAGCCGGAGTTCTATCGCGACATCCAGGCCGGCGGCGGCCGCATCCTCGGGCGCGCCATCCGGCAGCTCGCGGTCCGGGCCGCGGAGCACAAACAGCTGCGCCCGGATTCGGACCCGGACCGGTTCACCCGCACCCTGGCGGCGGCCCTCGCGGGTCAGCGCTACATCGCCGATGTGCTCACCGGCCCGGCCGATCTGCGAGCCCGGTTCGCCGAGGCGCTCGAGGTGATCGTCGACGCCACCGCGACACCGGAGTGGGCCGAGGAGTTCCGCCGCGTGGGCTGGCGGGTGTCCGCCCGGCTCGAAGATCTCAACTTGGGACTCTGACCAGCTGATTTGGGAATCACGCGGAGCCTGTCATAAGCTATCTCCGCTCCCAACGGAAGCCGTTGAGCAAACGGTCCGGAGAAATCCGGCGGGCCCCCTTCGTCTAGCGGCCTAGGACGCCGCCCTTTCAAGGCGGTAGCGCGGGTTCGAATCCCGTAGGGGGTACAACGATGGTGACATCGTTGTCGGAGCAAGTAGCAAGGCCCTGTGGCGCAGTTGGTTAGCGCGCCGCCCTGTCACGGCGGAGGTCGCGGGTTCGAGTCCCGTCAGGGTCGCAAGATCTTTTTGCGACAGCAAGAAGCGCACGAAACTTGGCATTCGAATCGGGTGCCTTTCGGCCAGGTAGCTCAGTTGGTACGAGCGTCCGCCTGAAAAGCGGAAGGTCGCCGGTTCAATCCCGGCTCTGGCCACTTCGATCGCAGGGAGCCCCTGCTCGCGGAACACGCGAGCCGGGGCTCCCTTCGTCTATCTTGTGGCGGCCGAGCCCCCACACCCCGGCCGGCGGGCTCCGCCCCCCGACCCCCCCTCCCGCGCTGGATCATTCCGAATCGTTCTGCCGTTGCGTGTTTTGTCGTATGCGGGTCCGATCTTGGTGGAATGCTTGATTGCATGGCCGAGGACAACCAGTGGTATTACTGCATCTCCCATCACAAGGCGGAGCAGGGGAAGTCCTGCTGGGTCGGTGACCGGATGGGCCCTTATCCGGATCAGGCGACAGCCGAGCGGGCGTTGGATATTGTGCGAGAGCGAAATCGGCGTGCCGACCAAGAGGACGACTGACGCCGGGGTGACGGGGGTGACGCGCCTACATGGTGCGATCACGAGGCACTCAGGTGGACCAGGTACGGTTTCGTAGCGAGAAGACGACCGATCGGGAGGGCGTACCTTGAAGGTCACCGTGGTGGTGCCGACCTACAACGAGCGGGAGAACCTGCCCGTTGCGGTGGAGCGGCTGACCGCACTGCCGGTGGAGGACCTGCATGTGCTGGTGGTGGACGACAATTCACCCGACGGCACCGGCGAGGTCGCGGACAAGCTGGCCGCCGATCTGCCGAACGTGGTGAGCGTGCTGCACCGGACGGAGAAGGACGGCCTGGGCCGCGCCTACATCGCCGGCATCACCAAGGCGCTCGACGAGGGCGCGGACGTGGTGATCCAGATGGACGCCGACCTGTCGCACCCGGCCGAGGTCATTCCCGCCATGCTCGAGAAGCTGCAGACCACCGACGCCGGCGTGGTGCTCGGATCCCGGTACGTCCCCGGCGGTTCCACCGCCGAGGAGTGGAAGTGGTACCGCAAGGCGCTCTCCGCCTGGGCCAACTTCTACGTCAACCTGATCCTGCGCCTGGGCGTGAAGGACGCCACGGCCGGGTTCAAGGCGTGGAAGGCCGACACGCTGCGCGCCATCGACGTGGCCTCGATCAAGTCGAACGGTTACTCGTTCCAGGTCGAGATGAACTACCGCACCGTCAGGAAGGGCATCTCCATCGCCGAGGTGCCGATCCGCTTCGAGGAGCGCACCAAGGGCGCCTCGAAGATGAGCCTCAAGGTGCAGCTCGAGTCCGCGGCCATGCCGTGGAAGCTGCTGTTCGGGCGGGCTGTCTAAGTTTCGGGCCAGTGGAGCAGGGTGTCGACGAACAATTGTCGGACCTGCTCCACTTCCGTATCCAGGCGGGCCGGGTCCCAGCCGCTGACATCGATCGGCGGTAGGACGGCCACGTCCACCACGCCCTTGCGGACGATCGCGGAGTTGCGCCAGGCGATCTCGCCGGCATTGCGGATCACCACCGGGATGATCGGCACGCCCGCCTGCATGGCGATGTGGAACGCGCCCTTCTTGAAGGCGCCGATCCGCGGGGTGAGGGAGCGGGTGCCCTCGGGGGCGATCACCACCGACAGTCCGCCGCGCAGGGTTTCGACCACCGGTTCCAACGCGGCCTTGGCGGCCTTGGTGTCGGCGCGGTCGATGAAGGTGACCTCCACGAACCGCATGAGGGGCCCGAAGACCGGGTTCTTGGTGATCTCGCGTTTGGCGATGCCGGTGAATCCGGTGCCCAGCACCTCGGCCAGCACCACGATGTCGAACTGGCTCTGGTGGTTGAAGATGAACACCGCCGGCCGGGGCGCGCGGGCGTGTTCGGCGCCGGTCACCCGTACCTTGACGCGAGTACCGCGCAGGGTCGAGTCGGCGGCGTGGGTCATCATCGAATCCGCCATCTGGCGGCGCTGTTTCGTGTGCGCCTTCGCGGCCACGCCGAACAGCGCGCCGCCCAGCAAACCCGTGAATCCGGCCAGGGTGCGGGCGTAGTCGGTGGCCTTGGGGGCCTGCCGGGGCCGGAAATGCAGGACCGGCCATTCCCTTTCGGCCGCCTCGAGCACGACCCGCGGGTCCGGGTTGACGGCCACCGGATGCCCGGCGGTCTGGAGCAGCGGCAGGTCGGCGGCGCTGTCGGCGTAGGCCCAGCTGCGGGTGAGGTCGATGTCGTGGGTGATGGCGAAGCGGCGCACGGCGTCGGCCTTGCCGTTGCGCCACAGCGTCTTTCCCTCCACGTGCCCGGTGAGCACGCCGTCCTGCACGGCCATGGTCGTGCTCAGCACGTGCGGGATGCCGAGTTCGGCGGCGACGGGTTCCACCTGGTAGCGGCTGATCGAGCTGATCAGGACCAGGGTGTGCCCGGCGGCCTCGTGTTCGCGGACCAGCCGCCAGGCCTCGGGGTAGATGTGCCCGTACACATTGCGCGCGAACACCTGCCGTCCGAGTTCGATCAGGTCGGCTTCGGGTACCCCGGCCCAGTCGTACATGGCCGATTGCAGGAAGCGTTCGTATTCGCCTTCGCTGCGGGCGCCGCGGATGCTGCCGAGCAGGCTGGCGGTGAGTGCGCCGCGGGCGCTGCCGCGGCGTAGCAGGCGGCGGGCGAGCGGGGGCGGGTTGAAGCCGTGCACGACGGTACCGCCGAAGTCGAAGATGGCGGCGACCTGCGGGCCCTGTGGTCCGGTGCGCACGGCCTCGAGGGCGGTGGCGAGATCCTGTGCGCCGATGGGCCGCTGGGTGACGCCGACGCCGGGTCGCAGGGGCGGGGTGGTGCGTCCCGCCGCGCGGCCCCGGACCCGGTGGGTCACAGCGCTTCCATCCGGTTGGACGGGTCGAGGGTGGCGGCCCGGGTGATGCGCTGCCCGATGGCGCGCAGTTCGGCGGCGAAGGCGCTGCGCCGGGCGGCCAGGTCGGCCGGATCGCCGGCGGGAGTGAGCAGACCGTGGTTGTCGGCGAGTTTGACCGCGCTGCCGAACAATTCCGAGGACACCGATTCGGGGCTGTGCAGGCGTTGTTGCAGCAGCATCTGTTTGCCGACCTGGAGGCATTCGTCGATGAGGGCCTTGCGGTCGACGGGGTCGACCGGGTCGCGGGCGGCGAGCCGTTCGGCCACCACCAGTTGCGCGTCGAAGAAGGAGCGCAGGACGCGGTGGGCCATCATGAAGCCGGAGTCGGCGAGCCGGGCCAGGATCTCGGAGCCGAGGGTGCCCGCGGCGGTGCGGTGATGCCATTCGGGGTCCACACGCAGCATCTCGGCGGTGAGCTGACTGGTGAATTCGGCTCGTTCGGGGAAGAAGAACTCGAATTTGAGCAGGTCGCGCAGCCGGTAGGCGGCGTCCCATCCGGCGCGCAGCTGGTCGCCTTCGGGGGCTTCGACGGCGGTGAGGACGGCGAGTTCGAGGATGGCGCGGTTGACGAACCAGTGCACGGCGCTGTTGCGGTAGAACGCGGCCTCCAGGTGCGCGCCCGCGTTGATGGCGTACACCGGTTCCAGTCCGGCCCGGTACACGGTGACGACGGTGGCGACGGCCAGCTGTTCGAGGACCACGGCGAGCCCGTGATCGTCGCGCAGCGTGTCGAGTTCGCCGGTCGGCAGGCCGCGGCTCTCGATGTAGCCGAGTACGGGCGCGATGGCGTTGCGGAGTTCGGGGCGGGTCAGCGCGCGTTCGTGGACGCCGAGCAGCACCAGGGTGGTGAGGGCGTTGACGGTGATCGGGGTGACCTCGTTGATGCCGACGGCGACCTCGAAGGCGAGCCGCTGCACGGCCAGCTGCTCGCGTTCGACGGCTTGTTCGGCGCCCGGATCCTGGTGTCCGGTCAGCGGATCCCCGTTGGCGGCCAGGCGGTCGCGGGCCGAGAGCGGGGTTCCGAAGCGCACGTACACGTGCCCGGCGGAGTGCTGCTGGTTGCGGACGTAGCGGGCCAGCCAGGTGAGGCCCTCGGGTTGTTTGCGGCCGCCGGTCTGTTCGTCGGCGATGGCCCCGATCTCGTTGAGCCGTTCGTAGGTGATGGAGACCGGCACCAGCATGACATCGTCGATGCGTTTCGAACGCAGCGCCGCCGCAAGGTAGTTCAGCAGTCCGTAGCGCGGCGGCCGGAGTTTCCCGGTGCGGGTGCGCCCGCCCTCGAAGTACCACTCCAGGTTGAAGCGTTTGGTGAGCAGGTAGGCGAAGTACTCCTCGACGACGGCCTTGTAGACCTCGTCGTCGCCGAAACTGCGGCGGATGAACACGGTTCCGGTGCGTCGGGCGATGGGCCCGATCGGCCAGAACTTCAGGTTGGCGCCGCCGACCACGTGGTTGGGCGGGAAGTCGTTGCGCGCCAGGATGTCCCCGAGCACGAAGGCGTCCACGTAGGAGCGGTGCGAGGGCAGGAAGACCAGCGGATAGCGCCGGTTGAGCGAGCGCAGCCGGTCGAGTCCGGTCTCGTCGGCGTCGACGTTCCAGGTGGAGGCGTGCACGGGTCGCATGGCCTGGGTGAACAGGTCGGAGACGAGGCGGCTCTGGGCGGCGACGAGTTCGCGCAGCCCCCGCTCGGCGCGGCGATAGACCTCGCGTGCCGGGAGTCCGGATTCCTCGGCGATGACGTCGAGCCGGCGCAGGAATTCGGGGGAGTCCAGGATCTCCTCGACCACCAGCCGCGGCACCTTGTACCGGTCGCCGATGACGGCGCGTTCGGCGCGTTCCAGGGCGACGATGCCCGCGCGCACGATGGCCCGACCGAAAGCGTCGGGCACGATGGCGGATCCGGGGTTGTTGGCGCGCAGCTCGCTGAGCCGGGCGGGCTGTCCGGTGAGGATCAGGTGCCGGTCGGGGGCCCTGCCGATGAGCCGCCGCTGCATGAGCCGGTGCGGTTTGCGTGGGTTGGACATGGTCAGCAGGTCGCTGAAGGTGGTGCGGCGCACGCCGTCTCGTTCGGGCGGCAGCCACAGCACGCGGACCGGCACCACCAGCGGGTCGTCGGCCCGTCCGACGAGGCGGTCGGTGACGGCGGCGGGGTCGAGGTCGATCTGGGTGACGGGGGCGGAGGTGCCGAACTCCTGGGTGATGCCGCCTTCGGCGAGCCAGCCCCCGATGAGTTCGCGTTCCACGCGGGAGGCGGCGTCGACCAGGGCGACCACGGATTGCGGGGCGGTGAGCGCGGCTTCGGGGAGCCGGCTGTCATGATCGAGCATCTTCGTTCCCTCCGCATGAGCCGCTGCGATCCATTGAAGCCCAAACCGGGGCGGTGGGACGGGAGGTCAGGCAATTCGCCGGTCCGAACCGGGGTTTCGCCGTGTTGCGCGGCGGTGGTGACGGACGTCGCGATGCGGGCCTCCCACGAATGGAAAGGTAATGCTAACCTCACTCACCGAGTTAGGTAAGCATAACCTTGGAGGTCTGGTGTCGGTCGCTGACGAACGGGTACGGCTCGAGGGGGAGCAGCGGTGGGGAGAGTACGTCACCGATCCGGTCGCGGCCGTCACCGCGCTGGCGGCGGCGGATCGCTTCGGTGAGTACGTGGTCTACGAACGGCCCGGCGAATGGGTCTTCGCCGCCGACCCGCTGGGCGGCGTCGAGCTGGACGCGGGCGAACTGCGGGTGAGCTGGGGCGGACAGGCCACCGCGGGATCGTGGTCGGGCAATCCGGCACAGGTCCTGGACCGCGCGCTGGCCGGGCTGCCCCTGGAGGGCCGCAACGCCTTCGGCTGGGTCGGCTTCGAGTTCTGCGCCTGGTCGCTGGGCGCGACCGAACACGTGCACCCGCGGGCCACCCTGGCGCACTTGATGATTCCGCGCATCGAGGTCCGTATCGACGCCACCGGCGTGCGGGTGTCGGGCGCGACGCCCGCCGAGACCGGCGACATCCACGAGCTGATCGCCGCCGCCCAGGACACCGCGCTGCCCGTCGCGCACCCCGTGGACGTCACCCCGGACCCGACCGGCTATCAGGACCGGGTCGCCGCGGGCGTGGCCGAGATCCGGGACGGCAAGTACCAGAAGGTGATTCTGTCCCGGAAGGTCGATCTGCCCTTCGCGGTCGACATCCCCGCCACCTACCGCCTGGGCCGTGCGAACAACACTCCGGCGCGCTCGTTCCTGCTGCGGCTGGGCGGCCTGGAGGCCGCGGGCTTCAGCCCGGAACTGGTGGCGGCCGTGGACCGCGACCGGGTGGTCACCACCGAGCCGCTGGCCGGGACCCGCGCCTTCGGCCGCGGTGACGACATCGATCTGGCCGCCCGCGCCGACCTGGTGCGCGACCCGAAGGAGATCGTCGAGCACGCCATCTCGGTGCAAACCTCCTTCGCCGAGATCGCCGCGGTCGCCGAGCCGGACACCACCGCGGTCTCCGACTTCATGGCGGTCCGCGAGCGCGGCAGCGTGCAGCACCTGGCCTCCACCGTGCGCGGGCGGCTGGCCGCCGACCGCAGCCCGTGGGACGCGCTGGAGACGCTGTTCCCGTCCGTCACCGCCTCCGGCATCCCCAAGGCCGAGGGAGTGGACGCGGTGTTCCGTCTCGACCACGATCCGCGCGGCCTGTATTCCGGTGCGGTGGTGACGGTTTCCCCCGACGGCGCGCTGGAGGCGACGCTGGTGCTGCGCGCGGTCTACCAGTCCGGCGCCGGCGCGTGGCTGCGCGCGGGCGCGGGCGTGGTCGGGCAGTCGCGGCCGGAGCGGGAGTTCGAGGAGACCTGCGAGAAGCTGGGCAGCGTCGCGCCGTACGTGGTGCGGGCCTGACCCCCGAACCGGATATCCGAGATTCAGATCGGGAATTCGACATCCGTCAACCGCTCGGACAGCTCCCAGAGCTGCCGGGCGGTTTTCTCGTCGTGCGAGGCGGTATTGGAGCCGACCCGGGTCGGGTGGCCGCGCCAGTTGAACCGATCCGGCCCGTAGTAGGCGCCGGGTTCGACGTCGGCGGTGGCCGCGTACAGGGTCGGCAGCGCGCCCATGGCGGCGCTCTGCGCGATCAGCCGGTTGCCGAGGCCGACCAGCTGTTCGAGCACGTTCTGGGTCTCGGAGCTGATCTCGGTGGCGGCGTAGCCGGGGTGCGCGGCGACCGCCAGCTTGGCCGATCCGGTGACCGTGAGCCGCCGCTGGAGTTCGTAGGTGAACAGCAGCATGGCGAGTTTGGATTGCGCGTACGCGCCGAACCGGGAGTAGGCGCGCCGCTCCCAGTTCAGGTCCTCCAGGTCGATGCGCCCGATCAGATGGGTGAGGCTGGAGGTGTTGACCACGCGCTCCGAGATCCGGTCCAGCAGTAGGCCGGTCAGCGCGAAGTGGCCGAGATAGTTGGTGCCGATCTGCAATTCGAAGCCGTCGGCGGTGGCCCGCTGGGGCACCGCCATCACGCCCGCGTTGTTGATGAGCACGTCGGCCCGGTCGACGGTGTCGGCGAAGGCGCGAACGGAGGCCAGGTCGGCCAGATCGAGGGCGCGGATGTGCACGTCCCCGGGCATGGTGGCGGCCACCGTCCGCGCCTTGATCTCGTTGCGGCAGGCCATGATCACGCGCGCTCCGGCGGCGGCCAGGGCGCGCGCGGTGGCCTCGCCCAGGCCGCTGGTCGCTCCGGTGACGATGACGATCCGGTCACTCTGGTCAGGAATATCCGATTCGTTCCACCCACCCATAGGAGAACTCTATGACGGAACGGCTCTCAGCGCGCGGCGAGGGCCTTCTTGTCGATCTTGCCGACCGCCGTCACGGGCAGGGAATCGTTCTGCCGCAACACATCCGGGAGTTTGTAGGTGGCCAGCCCCCGCTCGGTGAGGAAGGTCTTGACGGCGGCCAGGGACGGCAGTTCACCCTCGGTCACCAGGAATACGCCGACCTTCTCGCCCAGGGCCGCGTCGGGCAGGCCCACGGCGGCCGCGTGCCGGACACCCGGGTAGGCGAGCAGGTGCTCCTCGAGTTCGTCGCAGGAGATGTTCTCGCCGCCGCGGTTGATCACGTCCTTGATCCGGCCGGACACGATCAGGTGGCCGCTGGGCAGGCGGCGCACCAGGTCGCCGCTGCGGTAGAAGCCGTCGGGGGTGAAGGCGCGGGCATTGTGCTCGGGGGCGCGGTAGTAGCCGCGCAGCGTGTAGGGGCCGCGGGTGAGCAGTTCGCCCTCCTCGCCGGCGGCGACGTCCCGGCCGTGCTCGTCCACCACCCGCACCTCGTCGGCGGGCGCGAGCGGGCGGCCCTGCGTGGTGCACACCAAGTCGGTGGAATCCTCGGCGCGGGTGTAGTTGAGCAGGCCCTCGGCCATGCCGAACACCTGCTGCAGGCGGCAGTCCAGGGCGGGGGTGACCTCGCGGGCGTTCACCTCGGCCAGTTTCGCGCCGCCGACCTGGAGCAGCCGCAGCGAGGACAGGTCGGCGTCCTCCCATTCGACTGCCGCGCACCATAATTGGGCCAGCGGCGGCACCACGGCGGTGACGGTCACCCGGTGGCGTTCGATGGCGGCGAAGGCGCTCTCCGGGCTGGGGTCGGTGACGAAGGCCATGGCCCCGCCGGTGGCGACGGCGCCGAGCACGCCGGGGCAGGCGAGCGGGAAGTTGTGGGCGACGGGCAGGGTCGCGAGGTAGACGTCGTCGGGGCCGAGTTCGCAGACCGCGGCGCTGGCGGTGGCGTTGTAGACGTAGTCGTCGTGGGTGCGGGCGATCAGCTTGGGCAGCCCGGTGGTGCCGCCGGACACCAGCATGAGCGCGATGTCGGAGGCGTCCACCTCGGGCAGCGAATCACCGTCGGCGGGAATCGAATCCAGGTCGGTGAACGGCCCGGGATCGCCGAGGATCAGGATGTGGCGCAGGTCCGGGAGCTGTGAGCGGACCTCGGCGGCCAGGGCGCGGTAGTCGAAGTCGCCGAGCCGGTCGGCCGCGACGTAGGCGACCGCGCCGGAAAGCCGGGCCAGATGCTCGATTTCGGCGCGGCGGTGCGCGGGCAGGGTGAGCACCGGGATGATTCCGGCGCGCAGCAGGCCGAACAGCAGCGGCGGGAACGCGGGGGTGTTGGGCAGCTGGACCACCACGCGGTCGCCGGATTCGATGCCGAGCTTCAGGAGGCCGTGCGCCATCCGGTCGGCGGCGCGGTCGAGGTCGGCGTAGGTGGCCGGGGCGCGGCCGGGCTCGTCGCTCAGCAGCGCGGGTCGCGTGGGCCACCGCCGGGCGGCGTCGCGCAGGAGTTCCCCGAGCGGGCGGCCCGCCCAGTAGCCCTCGCGCCGGTACCGCTCGGCGAGGTCGGCGGGGAAGGCGACGAATCCGTCGTGGTGGCCCGTGGCGGCGGGTGCGGTCGTTGTCACGGCTCTGACCTCTTGCTGGTAAGGGTGTCCTTGCATAGGTTAGGCAACCCTATCTCAATGGGCTACGCTTCTGCCCATCGATCCCGTCGAACAAGGAGTACCAGCGGAATGGAGTCACCCCAGGGGCCGTCGGCGAACATCGGCCGGGACGAGATCCGCGCCGCCATCGCGGGACACCTCGGTCTCGAACCGGCCGATATCGCCGACCACGACGACCTCATCCAGCTCGGCCTCGACTCCATCCGCACCATGAAACTCGCGGGCGCCTGGCGCAAGCGCGGCCTGGCCGTGAACTTCGCCCAGCTCGCCGCCGAGCCCACGGTCGCCGCCTGGCACGCACTGCTGAGCGGGACCGGTGAGGAGAGCACGGCGGCGGCGAATCACGAGGCCGCACAGACCGATTCGGCTCAGGATCCGAGCGGCGAGCTCGCCGCGGTCGGTGTCGTGGCGGCCGATGACCTCGCCACCGGCGTCGACGACGGCGCCCCGTTCGCGCTCGCGCCGATGCAGCACGCGTACTGGATCGGGCGGTCCGACAGCCAGCAACTCGGCGCGGTCGCCGCCCACCTCTACGTCGAATTCGACGGGGCCGGTGTCGATCCCGCCCGCCTCGGCGCGGCGGTCGAGGCGCTGGTGCGGCGGCATCCGATGCTGCGCACCCGGTTCCTGCCCGACGGCACCCAGCAGACCCTGGAACGCCCCGGCCGGGACGTCTGGAGCGTCACCGACCTGCGCGACGCCGCGCCCGAGGTGGCGGAACGGGCGCTGGAGGAGCTGCGGGACCGCCGGACCCACCAGCTGATGGCCGTCGAGGACGGCCAGGTCGTCGACATCGCGCTGACCCTGCTGCCGGCGGGCCGCACCCGGCTGCACCTGGACGTGGACATGCTCGCGGCCGACGCCATGAGTTACCGCATCCTGGTCGGGGACCTGGCGCGCCTGTACCACGGTGAGCAGTTGTCGCCGCAGGACTACACCTTCCGCGAGTACCTGGCCGAACACGCCGGTCCCGCACCGGAACATGCCGCCGACCGCGCGTGGTGGCAGGCCCGCCTGCCCGAGCTGCCGGGCGCGCCGGAACTGCCGCGCGCCGCCGAGGCCGCGGTGGCGGAGCCGGGGGAGCGGGCGGCGCGGACCGTGCGGTTGCACCGCTGGCTGTCGCCGGAGGCCAAGGGCCGCATGTTCGCCGCGGCGCACGCCCGCGGCATCACTCCGGCCATGGCCTTGGCCTCGGTGTTCGCCGAGAGCATCGGCGGCTGGTCGGCGCAGCGCCGGTTCCTGCTGAATCTGCCGCTGTTCCACCGGGAGCCGGTGCATCCGCAGGTGGACGGCGTGGTCGGCGACTTCACCTCCTCGGTGTTGCTGGAGGTGGATGTCACCGAGCCGGCTACCGTCACCGAGCGCGCCCGGGCGCTGCAGCGCGAATTGCACGCCGCCGGGGCGCATTCCGGCTACACCGGTCTGGAGGTGCTGCGCGATCTGGGCCGCCTGCGCGCCGAACCGGTGCTGGCCCCGATCGTCTACACCAGCGCCATCAACCTGGGCGAACTGTTCGCCGACCGGGTCACCGACACCTTCGGCGACCCGGTCTGGATCATCTCGCAGGGTCCGCAGGTGCTGCTCGACGCGCAGGTCACCGAGGTTCGCGGCGGCCTGCTGCTGAACTGGGACGTCCGCTCCGACGCCTTCCCCCCGGCCATGGTCGAGACCATGTTCACCCGCTACATCGACGCCGTCCTGCGCCTCGCGGGCAGTGACGAGCCCGGGCCGGACGCCGATGCCGCACCCGCGACCGCCGGTTTCGGCGGCGCGGGATGGGACGCCGAGGCGGCAGTGCGGATTCCCGTGGCGCAGGCGGTGGTTCGAGCCCAGGTGAACGCCACCGACGGCCCGGTCAGCGGCCGCGCCCTGCACAGCGGCCTGTTCGACAACGCCGCCGCGAACCCGGACGCTCCGGCGATCGTCTGGGAGTCCGACCGCGTCGATGTGCCGGGCGGGGCGGGCGCGGCGGCGGACGGCCGCGAATCGGGCGCTGTCGCAAGTGTTCTCACGTATCGCGAGCTGGCCGCGCAGGCGCTCGCGGTGGCGGGCGCGCTGCGGGCGGTGGGCGTCCGGCCGGGCGACGCGGTCGCCGTGCAGTTGCCGAAGGGCCCGGATCAGATCCTGGCTATCGTCGGCGTGCTGGCCGCCGGAGCCGTGTACGTGCCGATCGGTTTCGACCAACCCGACCGGCGGCGCGCCGAGATCCTGCGCACCGGCGCGGTCGTCGCGGCGGTGACCGCCGGCGGCGAGGTGCCCGGGCTGCCGACCGTGGCGTTGCGCGCGGCGCGGGAGTACCCGGAGCCGTTGGCGCAGGCCGTGATCCCGGATCCGGAGGACATCGCCTATGTGCTGTTCACCTCCGGCTCCACCGGGCGGCCGAAGGGTGTGGAGGTGCCGCACCGGGCGGCCATGAACACCATCGACGACCTGAACGAACGCTTCGGGATCGGTGTGGATGATCGGGCGCTGGCCCTGTCGGCGCTCGAATTCGACCTGTCCGTCTACGACATCTTCGGTCTGCTGAGCGCCGGAGGCGCGGTGATCGCGCTGGATGAGGGACAGCGCGCGGAGCCGGGCCGCTGGGTGGAACTCATCCGCCGCCACCGGGTGTCGGTGCTGAACTGCGTCCCCAGCCTGCTGGACATGACGCTGGAGGCCGCGGCCGGGAAACCTGTGGACAGTGTGCGCACGGTGATCCTGGGCGGCGACTGGGTCGATGTGGCGCTGCCGGGCCGCCTCGCCGCGGTGGCTCCCGGCTGCCGGTTCGCCGGGCTGGGCGGGGCCACCGAGACGGCCATCCACTCCACGATCCGCGAGGTCGTGAACGCCGAGGTGCCGCCGGAGTGGTCGGCCGTCCCGTACGGCACTCCGCTGCGCAATGTGCGCTGCCGGGTGGTCGGCCCGTCCGGTCAGGACTGCCCCGACTGGGTGACGGGTGAACTGTGGATCGGCGGCGCGGGTGTGGCCGCCGGGTATCGCGGGGATCCGGAGCGCACCGCCGACCGGTTCGTCACCCACGACGGCCTGAACTGGTACCGCACCGGCGATCTGGCCCGCTACCTGCCCGATGGCTGCCTGGAATTCCTGGGCCGCGCCGACCATCAGGTCAAGATCCGCGGCTACCGGGTGGAACTCGGCGAGGTGGAGAGCGTGCTGCGCGGCCTGCCGGGCGTGCGGCACGCCATCGCCGCCGTGGTGGGCGCGGCCGCGCCGAAGCTGGCCGCCGTCCTGGTGGCCGACGACGGCGTCGCCCTGGATGTCCCGGTGCTGTTGGAGGCGGCCGCGAATCTGTTGCCCGCCTACATGATTCCGGATCGGGTGGAGACGCTCGCCGAGCTGCCCTTCACCTCGAACGGCAAACCGGATCGCAAGGCCATCGCCGGGCTGCTGGCCGAGGGCGAGCGGGCGGGCGAATTCGTCGTGCCCCGAACCGATGTCGAGCGCGCCGTGGCCGACATCATCGCGTCGGTGCTGGGCCGTGGGACCGTCGGTGTGACCGACGACTTCTTCGCCCTGGGCGGCGATTCGGTGCTGGCCACCGCGGTCATCGCCCGCGTGCGGGACTGGCTGGACTCCCCGGACACGGTGGTCGCCGACTTCTTCGCGGCCCGCACGGTCGAGGGGCTGACCGCGCGGCTGCTGGAGCGGGAACGCTGGGCCGGCGCCACCGGCCGGCTCGACGGCGTGGCCCGCCTCTACCTGGAGGTGGCCGCCATGTCCGACGACGAGGTGCTCGCCCTGTCCTGAGAAGCGTGATCCCCGCGCCCTTGCCGGAGGGCGCGGGGATCGGCGGCAGGTCTCTCAGTGCGCGGGCGGCAGAGTGGAGCCGTCCTTCAGGATGCCGAGATCGTGCAGCAGCCCAGGCTGCTCGTGATGTGGTACTTCAGGAGTCCGGCGCAGACCAGCGTCACCACCCACCAGGCCGCCGGTACGGACCGGCGGGAGCCCTGTTTCCAGATCAGGACCAGAATGCCCAGCAAACCCGCGAGCATCAGCGTGTCCATGGTCGCGGCCGCTACCGCTCACCCAGGTCAAAGGGATGAATAGGATACGGACGCGCCGCGCTCGGCGACCGCTCGGGACGGTCGGCAAATCCCGCGTCCGGGAACGGTTCACGCCGACATCGGACGTGCGCGCCTCCGCGCACCTAGACTCGACCCCGTGAGCGGCTGGGACATCTCCGACATCCCCGATCAAGCGGGCCGGACCTTCATCGTCACCGGGGCCAACAGCGGGCTGGGCGCGGCCACCGCGCGAGCGCTCGCCGGCGCGGGCGCAAAGGTGATCATGGCGTGCCGCAATGAGGTGAAGGCGAGAGCGGTGGCCGATCGGATCGGCCCGAACGCCCAGGTGCGCCGCCTGGACCTGGCCGACCTCGCCTCCGTGCACGAGTTCGCCGACTCGGTCGACGGCGCGGATGTGCTGATCAACAACGCGGGCGTGATGGCGGTGCCGCTCAAGCGCACCGCCGAGGGCTTCGAAATGCAGATCGGCACAAACCATCTCGGCCATTTCGCGCTGACCGGGCTGCTGCTGGACAAGATCCGCGACCGGGTGGTCACGCTGTCCTCGGGCATGCACGCCATCGGCCGCATCGACCTCGAGGACCTGGACTGGGAGCGGCGCAGCTATCAGCGCTGGGCCGCCTACGGCCAGTCCAAGCTCGCCAACCTGATGTTCGCGCGGGAACTGCAGCGCCGCCTGACCGCCGCCGGATCGGCGAAGCTGTCGGTGGCCGCGCACCCCGGCTATGCCGCCACCGACCTGCAGGGGCACACCGAGTCGATCTACGACACCCTGATGTCGATCGGCAACCGGCTGTTCGCGCAGAGCGCCGAGATGGGCGCGCTGCCAACGCTGTTCGCCGCCACCGCCGAGGTCGAGCCGGGCGGCTTCTACGGGCCCACCGGGCTGCGCGGCATGCGCGGCTACCCCGGTCCCAGCCCATCCAGCGCCGCCTCCAAGGACGAGGTGACCGCGCGGCGGCTGTGGGAGCTGTCCGAGCAGCTGACCAAGGTCAGCTATCCGTTCGTGCGCCGCTGAACCGAAATCCGGGAGCATCGCTGAGCCGAAAGGCGGGGTTGGTGAGCATTCCATTCGATCGACGGGATCAACTCGACAAGATCCAGCAGGGGTTGATGCAGGGCGAGCAGATCCTCGCCGTGTACGACGCCATCGGGGTGGGCACCGGATTCCTGGGGCTCACCGACCGGCGGGTCATCATCCAGGACAACTCGTTCGTGGGTAAGAAGATCGCGATCACGTCCATCCCCTACGCGCGGATCTCGAGCGTGAGCATCCTGACCAACAAGTCGTTCGCGGGCCAGTTCTTCTCGTCGGGGCACATCGCCATCAGCACCGGGCACCACACCTACGAGGTGGAGTTCCGCGGCGACGACAAGACGCGGCACGTGCACGACGTGATCCTGCACTACATCCTGCACTGACCCGGCGCCGACCATGGGCATCCCATGAGGTGGGATGCCCATCCCAGCGACCGTGGCGTACGCCACACGCACGAAAAGGGATCTCTGGTACAGTCCCTGGCATGCAGCGTCAGTATTTCTGGTTTAGCCAGCCGGCCCCGGGTGGGTCGTGCGGCGTGACCTCGCGCTGACATCCTCCACCCCGAGCCGGACGAAATCAGACCGGCTCCAAGGGGTTTCGCAATTCTCCGTGGGTCGGCCTGGGACAAGGAAAACCACCCATGACCACCACCGCCGATCTCGACCGGCATGCCGATCTCGATGACCAGCGCACTCTCAGCGTCAGCCCGCTGAGCTCGCCGCGCGAGGTCCGTGCCGCCCACCCGATCGACGACACCCTCGCCGACACCGTGCGCGCCGGTCGCAAGGCCACCGTCGACGTGCTCGACGGCGCCGATGACCGCCTCATGGTGATCGTCGGCCCGTGTTCGGTGCACGATCCCGAAGCCGCCATGGACTACGCCCGTCGCCTGGCCGCCAAGGCCGCCGAACTGGACGACCGCCTGCACGTGGTGATGCGCGTCTACTTCGAGAAGCCGCGCACCACGCTGGGCTGGAAGGGCCTGATCAACGACCCGCACCTGGACGGCAGCTTCGACATCAACACCGGTCTGGACCTGGGCCGCCGTCTGCTGGTCGACATCACCGCGCTCGGCCTGCCGGTGGCGTGCGAGTTCCTGGACCCGATCACCCCGCAGTACATCGCCGACCTGGTCGCCTACGGCGCGATCGGCGCCCGCACCGCCGCCAGCCAGGTGCACCGGCAGCTGTCCTCGGCGCTGTCCATGCCGGTCGGCATCAAGAACGGCACCGACGGCGACGTGCAGGTCGCGGTGGACGGCGTGCGCGCCGCGGCAGCCTCCCATGTGTTCCCCGGCACCGACCTGGACGGGCGTTCGGCGCTCATCCGCACCGCCGGCAACCCGGACTGCCACGTCATCCTGCGCGGCGGCTCCAACGGCCCCAACTTCGACGCCGCCTCCTGCTCGGAAGCCCTGCTGCGCCTGGAGAAGTCGTCGCTACCCCAGCGCCTGGTGGTGGACGCCTCGCACGGCAACTCCAACAAGGACCACAACAAGCAGGTCGACGTGGTCACCGATCTGGCCGAGCGGATCGCGGGCGGCGAGGACACCGTGGTCGGCCTGATGATGGAGTCCTTCATCGTCGCCGGTCGCCAGGACCTCACCCTCGGCAAGTCGGAGGACCTCACCTACGGCCAGTCCATCACCGACGCCTGCATCGACTGGGACACCACGGTCGCCCAGCTGGAGCGCCTCGCCGACGCGGTCGCCCAGCGCCGCGCGGCCCGCGCGTAGGTCCCCGATCCGATAGACCCGCACCCGGGCGCGGCGAGTTCGCCTCGCGCCGAACGCTTCCGGCGTGCACACTGAGTTCGGCGCACACCCAGTCCGGCGGGTGTGCGCCGAACGCTTTTCGGGGGTATGGCCAGGTCAGAGGTCTGTGGGCCAGTGC
Organism: Nocardia sp. NPDC059764; assembly: GCF_042732555.1. Classification (NCBI taxonomy): domain Bacteria; kingdom Bacillati; phylum Actinomycetota; class Actinomycetes; order Mycobacteriales; family Nocardiaceae; genus Nocardia; species Nocardia sp. NPDC059764. The sequence continues at coordinate 26,322 of NZ_JBHWHH010000014.1, read as the reverse complement.
GGGCTCGGGGTGTCCGGATCGGTGCGCAGCCGCCCCGCCACCCAGATGTCGCGGCGGACACCGCGTTGCGTGCCGCCGCCGCGGATCAGGCCCTCGTAGTGCATGCCGATGCGGCGGGCCACGGCCGCGGACGGATGGTTTCCGGTGAAGGCCCGCCACTCCAGGCGCTCGAAGCCCAGCGTCTCGGGATCCAGTCCGGCGGCCGCGACCAGCCGCGCCGACCGGGTCATCACGCCCGCGCCGCGGGCGGTGGGGGTGAGCCAGAAGCCGATCTCGGCGGTCTCGTCGTCGCGGCGGGGGTAGAGCGGGCTCAGGCCGATCATGCCGACCACCGGGCCGTCGGCCGCCCCGCGCACCGCCCAGGTGGGGCTGCGGGCGGCCCAGCCGGGGCCGACGATGTCATAGATGAACTTCTCCGCGTCGGCGCGGTGGTAGGGGACCGGCATGGTGGTCCACGCGCCGATCGAGGGCTCCTGGCACAGGGCGGTGATGGCATCGATGTCGGAGACGGCGGGCGGCGACAACCAGACCGTGCCGTCGGAGAGGAATTCCGCGTCCATGCGGTCATGCTGTCACGGAATCGGGCATGGGCGGCCGGTAATTCGCGGTGACCGCCCGCGAGGCTGTCGGTGCCCGGCCGTAGGATCGGAGAGATGGTGGCGGTTCTCCTGGCCGACTTGTTCGAAACGCATCGGCCGCATCTGGTCTCGGTGGCCTACCGGCTCACCGGGAGCGTGAGCGACGCCGAGGACGCCGTGCAGGAGAGCTGGTTGCGGCTCGCCGCGGCCCGCCAATCCGAGATCCACGACCTGCGCGCCTGGCTCACCACCGTGGTCAGCCGCCTCTGCCTGGATCGGCTGCGCAGCGCGGCGGTGCGCCGCGAAACCTATGTGGGGCAATGGCTCCCGGAACCGGTGGTCACCGCGGTGACGCCGTCCAGCACTCCCGATCCGCTGGCCGCGGTGATGCGCAAACAGGAGTTCCGGTTCGCCGCCCTCGTGGTGCTGGACACGCTGACCCCGCCACAGCGGGTGGCTTTCGTTCTGCACGACGGCTTCTCGGTGCCGTTCACCGAGATCGCCGACATTCTGGACGTTTCCGTGGACGCCGCGCGGCAGCTCGCCACCCGGGCCCGGAAAGCGGTGGCGGACGCGCCGGAACCGGCCGCCGACGCCGAGCACGAGGCCGCGGTGCGGGCTCTGCTGGACGCGCTGGCCAGCGGGAACGTCGACGCCGTGGTGGCGGCGCTGCATCCGGACGTGCGCACCGTCGGCGACGGCGGCGGCAAGGTGTCCACCGCGATCAATGTGGTTGCCGGCGTGGACAAGAACGTGCGTCTGTGGCTGGGGCTGTGGCGCAGGTTCATGCTGGTCGGCGCGGGCGGCGGCCCCGGCGATCCCGCGCCCGGCCGGGAACTCGAACCGGTCCTGGTCAATGGGCAGCACGGCATCCTCGCGCACTCGATCCCGGCCCGGGACGGCAATGCGGGCAATCCGCGGCGGGTGTACGCGTTCACCGTGCGCGACGGCAAGGTGTGGGGCGTCTACGACGTGGTGAACCCGGACAAACTGAGCGGCATCCGGCTCCCGCGCTGACCTGGCTGTGCGGTGAATCACGGCCGTCGGCCGTTCTCGGCGATGGATTAGGCTCCGGACATGCCACGTATTCCGACCGTCGCCCGTCTGCAGCCGTTCGCGTCGACGATCTTCGCCGAGATGACCGAGCTGGCCGTTCGCCACGGCGCGGTCAACCTCGGCCAGGGCTTCCCGGACAGCGACGGCCCCGCGGGCATGCTCGAGGTGGCGCGGCAGGCCATCGCCGACGGCTTCAACCAGTACCCGCCCGGCCGCGGCGTGCCCGCGCTGCGGCAGGCCATCGCCGCCGACCGCGCCCGCCGCTACGGCACCCACTACGACCCCGACAGCCAGGTGCTGGTCACCGTCGGCGCCACCGAGGCGATCGCGGCGACCGTGCTCGGCCTGGTCGAACCCGGCGACGACGTGGTGCTCATCGAGCCCTACTACGACTCCTACGCGGCGGCCATCGCCCTGGCCGGAGCGCGGCGCCGCACCGCCCGGCTGGTGCCCGACGGCGACGGCTTCGCCCTCGACCTGGACAGCCTGCGCGCCGCCATCACCCCGAAAACCCGGCTGCTGCTGGTGAATTCGCCGCACAATCCGACCGGCACCGTGCTCTCGCGCGCCGATCTCACCGCCATCGCCGAACTCGCCATCGAACACGACCTGTACGTCATGTCCGACGAGGCGTACGAGCACCTCTGCTATGACGGGCACGAGCACATCAGCCTGTCCACGTTGCCCGGCATGTTCGAGCGCACCATCGTGATCTCCAGTGCCGCCAAGACTTTCAGCGTCACCGGCTGGAAGATCGGCTGGGCCTGCGCGCCCGCCCCGCTGCTGGACGCGGTGCTGGCCGCCAAGCAGTTCCTCACCTTCGTCGGCGGCGGCCCCTTCCAGCCCGCCGTCGCCCACGCCCTGAACAACGAGCAGCAGTGGGTGGCCGCGCTGCGCGACACCCTCGCCGAGAAGCGACTCCGCCTCTCCGCCGCGCTGTCCGAGGCCGGTTTCGGCGTGAAGCGCAGTGACGGCACCTATTTCGTGTGCGCCGACATCACCCCGCTCGGCAAGCGCGGGGAGGCGGAGCGGTCCGACGCCTACGCCTTCTGCCGCGAACTGCCCGAGCGCCTCGGCGTGGCCGCGGTGCCGGTCAGCGTCTTCGCCGATGACAAGGCCGCGTGGAACCACCTGGTGCGCTTCACCTTCTGCAAGAAGGAGGAGACCATCGCCGAGGGCGTGCGCCGCCTCCGGGCCGGACACCAGGCCGAAGCGGTGCGCTGACCCGGACCCCGGTGGCCTCTGCTCGGGGGTCCAGTCGGTGGTGAGTGGACCGCGACAGCGGACCGATGCGGCCGGAGAATCGGTCGCATGATCGAAGCGAGTGCGGTTCTGGGCGTGGCCGCCGCGGCGCTGGGGCTGGTGCTCACGCCGGGGCCGAACATGATGTACCTGGTGTCGCGGACCGTGTCGCAGGGGCGGCGGGCCGGACTCGTGTCGCTGGGCGGGGTGGTGGTCGGATTCGGGGTGTATCTGGCCGCCGCGACGGCCGGGATCACCGCGGTCTTCGCCATGGTGCCCGCGCTGTACCTGACGTTGAAGGTCGCGGGCGCGCTGTACCTGGTCCACCTGGCCTGGAAGACCTTGCGGCCGGGCGGGGCCGGGCTGTTCGCGCCGACCGAGCTGCCCGCCGATCCGGCCCGGCGGCTGTTCACGATGGGGCTGGTCACCAATCTGCTCAACCCCAAGATCGCCATCCTCTACATGGCGCTGATCCCGCAGTTCGTGGTGCCGGCGCACGGGCGGGTCTGGTTGCAGAGCCTGTCGCTGGGCGCGGTGCAGATCGCCATCGCGGTCACCGTGAACGCCCTGATCGTGCTGAGCGCGGGCGCGGTCTCGACCTTCCTGGCGCGGCGGCCACTGTGGCTGCGGGCGCAGCGGTACGTCACCGGGTCGGTGCTCGGCGGTATGGCCGCGCTGGTCCTCTCGGACCGGACGCGCCCGGTCCCGGCCTGATCAGGCGCGCAGCGGGCCGGGATAGAGGAACTCGTCGGCCGGACGGTCGGTGCGGTCCAGCCAGGCGGCCAGGAACCCGGTGAGATCGACCGGCGAGCGCGACTGCAGGAAGGTCCGGAACTCCGGCATGGACGCGTTGCCGTACCGGTGCGCCATGACGAAATCACGCACTGCTCCGAAGAACGCGGCATCGCCCATGGTCCGGCGCAGCGCGTGCAGGAACAGCGGACCCCGGTAGTAGACCGCGGTGAATTCGTTGTCCTGGCCCGGGTTCTGGAGCGCGATCTCCCAGAACTTCGGATTGTCATGGTATTTCGTGACGGTGTCGCGGTACTCGGCGTCGACGTCCTTGCCGTCCTTGTGTTCCGGCCACAGGTAGTCGGCGGTGTAGCTGGCGAAGCACTCGTTCAGGCAGATGTCGGACCACTGCTTCACCGACATGGAATCGCCCCACCACTGGTGGGCGATCTCATGCACCACGGTGCTCAGATCGGTCCAGGGCGCGTAGATCGGGCGCGACTGCGTCTCCAGCGAGAACTGGAGTCCGGTGTCGACGTAGAGGCCGCCCGCGGTGTCGAACGGGTACGGGCCGTACAGCTCCTCCTGGAAGTCCAGGATCTCGGGCAGCCGCGTCTCCAGGTCCCGGCCCTTGCCCGCGCTCGGCGCGAAGGCGCTCAGCAGCGGAGTTCCATTGGCGCGCCGCTGGTCCAGGAATTCGAACCGGTCGACGGCGACCGTGGTCAGGTAACCGACCACCGGCTGACGCATCTCCCAGGACACGGTCCGGTTCGCGCCCTGCACGGTGTCGGACACCTTGTCGCCGATCGACATCACCTCCCACTCCTGCGGCACCGTGGCGTGCAGGGTGAAGGTCGCCTTGTCCAGGGGCGTGTCGTTGAGCGGATACCAGCTGCTCGCCGAATGCGGTTCACCCGCCACGAACGCGCCGCCGCTGGGCGAGAACACCCAGCCCTCGCCCTCGGTGCCGGTCACCTCGCCCGCGTACTCCACCCGCACGGTGAACGGCAGGCCCGGGAGCAGCGGGATCAGCGGGGTGACGGACAGTTCGTGCTCGCCGTTGCGGTCGAACCAGGCGGGCAGGTTGTTGACGGTCACCTTGGACACCGCCGGGCCGCTGTAGTCGAGGTTGAACACCCGCAGCGCCTGGGTCGCCACCGCGTCGACGCGGGTGTCCCCGGTCAGCTGATGCGTCGGCGGGTCATAGGAAATGATGACGTCGTAGTGTCCGACGTCGTAGCCGCCATTGCCGTCCAGCGGGTAGTACGGATCGCCCGCGCCGGGCGCGCCCGTGAGCGGGTCGCTCGAATCCGCTTGCGCGGGAGCCGCGTTCGCGCCCAGCAGCAGTACCGCCCCCACTGTCAGGTACCGCCAGTTCCGAAGCATCCGCTCCAGCCGCCCTTTCCACACACCTACGAGTGCCGACGAGCTGATGCTAATCGGCTCCGGATTCAGCTACCGCTGCCCGACACGGCCACGCTCGCCCCCAGGCCGATGATCATCACCCCGCCCGCGCCGCCGACCGCCTCCAGCCGCTTCGGCGAGCGCGCGAACCACTCCCGCGCCGAACCGGCCGCCAGCGCCCACACCGAGTCGGAGACCAGTGCGACGGCGATGAACACCAGCCCGAGGATCAGCATCTGCACCGGGACCGGGCCGGCGTGCGGGGCCACGAACTGCGGCAGCACCGCGGAGAAGAAGATGATCGCCTTCGGATTGGTGGCGCCCACCAGCATCGACTGCCGCAGCGCGCGGCCGGTGCCGACCGGCTCGGCCCGCGCCTGGAACGCCTCCCGCAGCGCGCGGCGATCCCGGATGGCCTGCACCCCGAGGTAGATGAGATAGAGCGCGCCCGCGAACTTCACGATCGCCAGCGCGATCGCGGACGCGGCCAGCAGCGTGCCCAGACCGGCCGCGACCAGCACCATGACGCCGAGGACGCCCAGGGAATGGCCGAGCACGGACAGCAGCGCGGCCCGCCGCCCGTAGGACAGCGCCCGGCCGATGACGAAAAGCACTCCGGGTCCGGGGATTACGATCAGTGCGACGGCCGCGATCAGAAACGCCACCAGATTCGTGACGGGAACCATCACCCCATCCTACGAAGCGGCGCAAGCGAAAAACGCGAGTTCGGAGCGGATCGCTCAGCCGCGCAACTCCTCCGGCAGCTGCTGCGGGTCCAGCAGCAGGCGCTTGGCGTCCGCGCCGCGCACCTTGATGGCCAGATCCAGATTGTCGGCGAGCAGCTTCCACTCGACCTCGTGGATGGCCTCGCGGGCGCGTTCGATGATGTTCAGGTCCCGGGTGCCCCAGGCGATGGGCATGGCGCTCACCGACTGCCACAGGTCGCCGACCGGGCCGGGGGCGCGGTCCACGCGCACGGTCACCGCCGGCACCCGTTCCCCGGCGCGGGCCCGGTGCCCGGGTAGGGACCGGACCGTGCGGGTCACCAGGGCGTAGCGCGGGCCGGGGGTGTTCGGCTTGGCCAGATCGACCAGGGCCAGCAGGGTGGCCCCGTTCCCGTGGGTCTCCGACACCACCGCGGGCACCAGGTCGCCCGCGGCGTAGAGCTTGTCCACCCGGCCGCGATGCGGCATCCAGTACCCGATGAACAGCGCGGTCACCGCGGCGGCCAGGAAGGCCACCGCCAGCAGCCAGGACCACGGATGGTTCACCCAGATCAGGAACGCGGTGCCCAGTCCGAGCGCGGCGGCGGCCGTGTATGCCCAGATACGGAGTCGCCGCAGGTACGCCACCACCTCGTTGACCGCCCGAGCATGGTCACGGTCCACCGCGAATTCGAAGCGCCGCACGTACGTCCCTCCCGCCTTATGGAGGCTCTTCCTCCACTTATCCTATCGTCGGACCCAGCAGGTCGTCCGCATCGGTGATGCGATAGGCATACCCCTGCTCGGCCAGGAAACGCTGCCGGTGCGCGGCATACTCGGCGTCCAGCGTGTCACGTGCGACCACGGAATAGAAGTGAGCCTGGCCCCCGTCGTGTTTCGGCCGCAACAGCCGCCCGAGCCGCTGCGCCTCCTCCTGCCGCGACCCGAAGGTGCCCGAAACCTGCACCGCCACCGAGGCTTCCGGCAGGTCGATGGAGAAGTTGGCCACCTTCGACACCACCAGCACCGGGATCTCGCCGCGGCGGAAGGCGTCGAACAGCTCCTCGCGCTCCTTGGTGCGGGTGGAACCCTGGATGACCGGGGCGTTCAGGTGTTCGCCCAGCTCGTCCAGCTGATCCAGGTAGGCCCCGATCACCAGGCTCGGCGCGTCCTTGTGCCGGGCCAGGATCGACTCCACCACCGGCAGTTTGGTGCGCGCGGTGGAGCACAGCTTGTAGCGCTCCTCCGGCTCGGCGGTGGCGTAGGCCATGCGCTCGGCATCGGTCAGCGTGACCCGCACCTCGACGCAGTCCGCGGGCGCGATCCAGCCCTGCGACTCGATGTCCTTCCACGGTGCGTCGTAGCGCTTCGGACCGATCAGCGAGAACACGTCGCCCTCGCGGCCGTCCTCGCGCACCAGGGTGGCGGTCAGCCCGAGCCGGCGGCGCGACTGCAGATCCGCGGTCATCCGGAAGACCGGGGCGGGCAGCAGGTGCACCTCGTCGTAGATGACCAGGCCCCAGTCGCGGCTGTCGAACAGCTCGAGGTGGCGGTACTCGCCCTTGGTCTTGCGCGTGATCACCTGATAGGTGGCGATGGTGACCGGACGGATCTCCTTGCGCTCTCCGGAGTATTCGCCGATCTCGTCCTCGGTCAGCGAGGTGCGGGCCAGCAGCTCGCGCCGCCACTGCCGCCCGGCCACCGTATTGGTGACCAGGATCAGCGTGGTGGCCTTGGCCTTCGCCATCGCCGCCGCGCCCACCATGGTCTTGCCCGCGCCGCACGGCAGCACCACCACACCGGAGCCGCCCGCCCAGAACGACTCCGCGGCCAGTTCCTGATAGTCGCGCAGATGCCAGTCGCTGGACTGGTAGTCCAGGTCGATCTGGTGCGCCTCGCCGTCGACGTAGCCGGCCAGGTCCTCGGCGGGCCAGCCGACCTTGAGCAGCATCTGCTTGATGCGGCCGCGCTCGGACGGATGCACGATCACCGTGTCGTCGTCGATGCGCGCGCCCAGCATCGGCTGAATCTTCTTGTGCCGCAGGATTTCCTCCAGCACCGCGCGATCCAGGCTGACCAGGACCAGCCCGTGCGCCGGATGCTTCATCAACTGCAGCCGCCCGTAGCGGGCCATGGTGTCGACGATGTCGACCAGCAGCGGCTGCGGCACCGCGTACCGGCTGAAGCTGACCAGTGCGTCGACCACCTGCTCGGCGTCGTGCCCGGCGGCCCGCGCGTTCCACAGCGCGAGCGGCGTCACCCGATAGGTGTGCACGTGCTCGGGCGCGCGTTCGAGCTCCGCGAACGGCGCGATGGCCTGCCTCGCCGCCCCGGCCGACTCATGATCGACCTCCAGCAGCAGCGTTTTGTCACTCTGCACGATGAGTGGACCGTCGGTCACGAACACCTCCTGGCTTGATCGGGGCCCGAACGGGCCTTGACCATTCTCCAGGAAGTCACCGACAAAGCCACGTGACCTGCGTCCCGTGCCCGGATCGGTGGTCGAGCATGCCCCTGACCGGGCCCATCCGTCGCACCGGATTCGGTGAAAACGGTCAAGCCCAGACTTCTGGTGGCTACGATCACTCGAAAATTGGACGCTTGTCCATTTGGACGTTTGACCTGAGGGAACCGAAAAGAATGCAGAGACGCTGGACGCGCGGGCTGCTCGCCGCCGCCATCGCGGGCGGGATGATGGCCTCCGCGGTCGTCGCGGACGCCGCGCCCACCGCCACCTCGATCGGGCGGATCCACACCGACGGCTCGCACTTCGTGGACGACAGCGGCCGGGTCGTGCTGCTGCACGGGGTCAACAATGTCGACAAGGAACCGCCCTTCCTCCAGGCGGGGGACGGGCTCACCGTCACCGAGGACGACGCGGCGCTGCTCGCCCGCCACGGCTTCAACACCGTCCGGTTGGGCGTGTCCTTCGACGGGCTGATGCCGACCCAGGGCGTCGTCGACACCGCGTACCTGGATCGGGTCGCGGGCATCGTGGACACCCTGGCCGAGTACGGGATCCACACCGTGCTCGACAACCACCAGGACGGTTTGTCGAAGGTGTGGGGCGGCAACGGTTTTCCGGAGTGGTCTCTCCACGCTCGCCCGGGAGCGGGGGAGCCCAATCTCGGCTTCCCCCTCTACTACCTGATGCCCAGCATGAACGCCGGCTGGGACGAGGTGTGGAACAACTCCTACGGCGCCCTCGACTACCTCGGTCAGGCGCTCGGCGCGCTCGCCGCGAAGATGAGCGGCCACCCCGGCGCGATGGGCATCGAACTGCTCAACGAGCCGTGGCCGGGGAGCGCGTTCCTGTCCTGCTTCCCCAACGGCTGCCCGGGCTTCGACGTGAAATACCAAGCGGCCATGCAGAAGCTGACCGACGCGGTGCGCGGGAGCAATGGCGACCTCATGGTGCTGTGGGAGCCCAACGTCACCTGGAACGAGACCATGCCCAGCAACCTGGGCAAGAATCCGCCGATCAGCGCGCCGAACATCGCGTTCGCGCCGCACGACTACTGCATGCCCAGCCAGATGGCCATCTATATGGGCCTGCCCACCTTCCTGCGCGGTCTGTGCCCGCTGCAGCAGGACAAGACCTGGGGCAATATCGACGCCCTCACCGCGCGCACCCAATTGCCCACGCTGGTCACCGAATTCGGCGACGGCGACGCGACGGTGCTGCGGAATACCCTGGTCCGCGCGGACGAGCGGTTCGCGAGCTGGCAGTACTGGCACTACTCCTCGCGCTTCGGGGCGGGCGGCCCGAAGCCGGATCCGTTCCTCGGGGACGTCGGCAAGCAACTGGTGCGCACCTATCCGCGGGCGACCGCGGGCACGCCCGGGCGGATGATCTTCGATCCGGACACCGGTGACTTCGCCTACCGCTACACCCCGCGCGCGGGAAGCACGGAGATCTACGCCTCGGACGTCCACTATCCGGACGGCTACGCGGTGCGGGTCGAGGGCGGCCACGTGACCTCCACGCCGGGTGCGCGGGTGGTGACGGTGGAGGCCGACGCGTCGACGCCGGTGACCGTGTACGTCAACCGTCCGGGGTCGAAGGGCGCGACCGTGCCCACCGGTCCGATCGGGACGGGTTCGGCCAGTGGGTCGGCGAGCGGTTCGGCGGGCAGCGGCTCAGCGAGCGGCTCTGCGGATTCCGGGTCGGGCAGCGGATCGGGATCCGGTTCGGCACAATGATGCGCGAAAGCTATTGCCCCGCTTGTGTAACGAGTGGGGCACGGATATCGACACACGGCAAAGGGGCGCTGTTGGTCGCGCGCCCAGTTTTGTCGATCGAGAGGTAACCCATGTTGTATTTCGGCCTGCCGATGCTCAGCACCCTGCCCACCCTGCTCGTGAACCTCTCGTGGCTGGGTATGCGCGGATTGTCCATGCTGCCGCACTGAGTCGCGGGCACTGATCGGTGATGCCGTCCGGATATAACCCGGCGTCGGATGCGGGTCCGGGCGGCACACAGGTATTCTCACCGCGTTCACAGCAGTGAGCGGTTCGGTGAGAAAGGTTTTCGCTAGTGAAGTTCGCAGGAACGAGGCCGTTGATGCGCCTCGTGCTCGCCCTCGTGGCGGTGGCCGTGGCCGTATTCGCCGTCTCCGGCTGTTCGGCGCTCCAGAACGCCAGCAAGTCCGACACCGCCAAGTCCAAGGTCGGTGACTGCATCAATGTGATCGAGGGCTCGGCCACCGACTCCAAGACCGCGCCCGTCGACTGCTCCGACCAGAAGGCGGTCTACAAGGTCGCCGCGGTCGCGGACAAGAAGACCGACTGCAAGGAAGAGCAGACCTCCTACGAGGAGACCCTCAACGGCGGCACCACGGCCTTCCTGTGCCTGAGCCCCAACTTCAAGAAGGGCTCCTGCTACAACGAGAGCCAGACCACCGGCTACAAGTTCGTGGCGTGCACGGCTCCGGAAGCCTCGTTCAAGGTGATCGACCGGATCGACGGCCAGGCCGACGAATTCGCCTGCGACCCGAGCACCGCGATCGGGTTCCGCATCGTCCCCGATCCGAAGACTACCTTCTGCCTGGGCAACCCCAAGGGGTAACCCAACTCTCGGGACCTGGAACCAGCCCGGTAACCGTCGGCATCACCAATGCCGTTCGGGTGCTGGGCTTTTCCTATTCCACCAGGGCGACCGAGGCGATGCGGTGCAGGGTGAAGTGGCGGACCGCGCCGGTGACCGGGTCCAGGGCGTCGAGCTGCCCGCCGCCGACCTTGAGGGGTTCGACCACGCGCTGTGAGGCGACGCCCTGGGCATCCACGTAGCCGATGTGGACGCGGCGGCGGGTGCGGGCGGCGAGCTGGAGCAGGTTGAGGGTGGCCTGGGTGCTGGTGCGGGAGCCGTCGGAGCGAACCGTCTGCCCGGCCCGGGCATTCGCGGCGCGCTCACTCGCGCGCAGCTCGGCCACCAGGGATCGCAGCTGGTCGGTGCTGGGCGGGTTGGGCCGCCAGTTCGGGTGCGGGCGCTGCCGGGCCGGCAGGCGCGCCCCCCGCGGCCGCAGGTCCACGATGGCGCCCGCGGAATCCTCGCCCGCGGGGCTGAATCCGGCGGCGCGCAAGCGTTCCAGCACCTCGCCCAGCGGGGCCTGGGAGATGGCGACCGTCGGGGCCACCGCGCGCAGGGCCAGCTCCCCGGCGACGGGCGCCGCCAGCACCTCGGCGAGCAGCGTGGGATCGTCACTGCGCACGAAGCTCTGGGCCATGCCCGCGCGCAGGCGGCCGTGGCGGCGGGCCACATCGTCGATGAGGTAGGTCAGCGACTGCGGGACCGGGGTGCGGGAGTGGGTGGTGAACAGGTGGTGCAGTTCCGCGGACGTGGCCCCGGCGTCCAGGGCGCGGCGCACCGAGGTCTCACTGATCCGGTACACCGTGGCCGCGCCCGCCGATTCGACGTCGGCGACCATGGCGATCCGGTCCTGCAGTTCGGGCACCAGCGGGCCCGGCGCGATGACCGTCAGATCCGCCTGCACCAGCACGTGATCCACCGGTTCGGGCAGCGCGATCGCCATCTCCGATTCGGCGTCCTCGGGACTGCCGTGCAGCAGGGCGCGCCCCGCGGAGGTGACCGCGCCGCGCGCCAGCAGTCCGAGCGCCTCGGCCTCGGAGAGGGTGGCGCGCACCGCCTCCAGCCGGTAGTGGCGGCGCCGGCGCGGTTCCCGCCAGGCCAGGATGCGACCCAGGTCGGCGGCGGAAACCTCGGTGCCGGGCGGGAATTCGGCCAGCAGGCCCAGGACGGCGTGCCGGTCGCGGACCGCGTACACGGTGCGCAGCTCCGCCGAGAGCGCCGCCAGGGGTTTGTCATTGGCGTCGCGCAGCCCGATCATCCACGGCAGCCGGTCCAGTTCCAGCCAGGCCTGCGCCAGCACCGCCCACCGGCGCGACGGCACCACGGCGAGCCAGGCGTCGGAGGTGGTGGTCGGCGTCCAGAAGTCGTCGGCGCCGTCGCCGTCGGGCGCGGGTTCGGGGGTGCCCTTGTCGATCAGGCGGGCGGCGGCCAGGATCTCGGCGAGCAGGCCGAGCCGGTCCTCGTCGATGCCGGTCTGCTTGGCGACCCGGCGCAGCTCGCGGACCCCGAGGCCGCCCGAGCGCAGCACCGGGGCGGGCGCGCGACCGAGCACCTCCAGCACGGAGGCGCTGTGCCGCAACAGTTCCCCCACCTCGCCCGCCGCCACCGCGTTGATGTCGGTGGGGACGTGCTTGGTGGTGTCGGGGTGCGGGACCGCGAGCGCGTGCGGATCGGTGACCGGTTCGTTGCGCAGCACCTGCCCGACCGAGACCGGCAGCTCCACGGTCTCCTCGTCGATCCAGTTGAGCAGGCGATGCGCCAGCAGCCGCTGGACCGGACGGTCGTCGGGGGTGCCGGGCGCGGCGTCGCGGGTGCGGCCGCGCGGGCCGGTGCTCGCCAGCTTCTCCAGCAGCGCGCGTTCCTGCGGCGTGGCCGCGGCCAGGGCGGCGGTGATCTCGGGCTCGGTGAGCGAGTCCGGCAATTCGGTGGTGCTGCCCAGCGGCCAGGGCAGGGCCTCCTGCGCGGCCGGTGACACCCGCAGGGCGGTGTCGGGGCCCCAGACCAGGGCGCGGGCGCGCAGCTTGGCCAGCGCGGCGTTCACGGGCGCGGCGGGCACCCGGTCCGAGAGCAGCTTGCGCAGCGTCTTGGCGGGCAGGGGAGCGCCGTGGCGGCTGTCCCCGGCTCCTTGCACCACAAGGGTTTCGATGATGGCGAAGTCGAGGGTGTTCAGCTCGTCGCCCGCGCGCAGCACCGAGGCGCGCTGTTCGGTGCGGGCGGCCAGCACGGCCATCGAGGCGGGCAGCGGGACGGCCAGGTCGGGGCGCAGCTCCAGCAGGGTCACGAGTTCGTCGTCGCCGCGCTTGGAAAGCCACTCGGCCAGCGTCAGATCCGTGGATTTGGCGGATTTCGCGGGCTTGGCCATGGAATCGGCGGGCGCGTCCGGGTCGCCCGTCGGGGTGGGGGTTTCGGTCACTTCACCCGATCCGTCGGGGAGTGCGGGCGCGGTTCAGCGACCGCCGCGGCCACCAGGCGGTAGACAGGGCCTGGAGTCGTACGCGCGGCGGTCGCCCGGGAACGAGCGCCGTCAACCGCATATCGGTCGGTACGACGGATCAGCGGTTGACGATGGTGTGCGGGTGCACGTAGGGCAGCTGCTCGACCGGCAGCGGGAACTCCATGTCCTCGCCGTAGGGGGAGAGTCCACCGGAGCGGGTCGAGGAGAGCTCGGTGACCGCGTGATCGCCGTTGGTCTCGGGCCAGCCGTTGTCCACATAGGGTTTGTTCGATTTGTTCACCACGTCGCTCATTCTGGCATGAGCACCCCCGAGCCGCCCTCCCCGGCACTGTGTCTGATTGCCTCCGCTTCGCTGCGGCGTGTTCGAGACCCTGTTACCTCGGCCTTCCCTTCTCCGCTTCGCTCCCCCGCTCCAAGCGCGGGGAGGCGGAGCGCAGTCCAGACCGAGGTGGGCCTCGAACGCGTGGGGAATCCGGCTGCGGGAACGACGAAGGCCCCCATCGTCATCGATGGGGGCCTTCGGAGGGAACAGGGCTGCCTACTGGGGCAGCAGGCCCTTGTTCGCCTGGAAGAAGTTCACGACGCCCGGATCGAGCTGGGTGCCATTGGCCTTGGTGGCGTTGAGGAAATCCAGTGCGGGCTGTGGGATCTGAATGCCCTGCTGCTGGGCGACCGCGATGGCGCGGTCCACGGCCTGGAAGACCTCCTGCGTGCCGTTCGTGGCGCCGCCGGGGCCGGCCTGCTGCGGGGCCCACTGCGGGACGTCGGACGCGGCGGGCGCGGGGGCCGTACGCGGGGTAGCGGAGCTGGAGAGGCCGAGGCTCGAGGAGCAGGCGGGCCATGCGCCCCAACCCTGCGTGGCGAGGACCTTCTCGGCGACCGCGATCTGCTGTTCACGGCTGGCCTGGTTGGCGGTCGCGGCGTACTCGCCGCCGCCGTGGGCGGTCCAGGTGCCGGGGGAGAACTGCAGTCCGCCCTGGAAACCGTTGCCGGTGTTGATGCCCCAGTTACCGCCGGCTTCGCACTGCGCGAGCTTGTCCCAGTCGGAGTCGGGTGCCGCGCTGGCGTTTCCTGCCATGGCCACTCCCGCGCCGCCGAGAGCGATGCCGGTCAGGGCAACCTTGGCGACAGTGCGGCCGGTGTTGGTCGGCTTGCGATGGCGTCCACTCATTTTCGGGTCTTTCCTCTCGTACGCGCCTGCGAGACCGACTACCGGGGTCGGACTGAGAGGTCGTCCGGCCCGGCGCACTGGCTGTGCGCTATGCCTCGTCTTCGCCCCTTGGTTCCAGTTGGGGGTCCGTACCCGCGGGGCGAAGTTCGGTGCGGCGGGCCGGTGGCGCCGGGCTGACCCGGCTCGGAGAACATTACGACGCCCGCAGCGAAAAATCACCATTTGATAACCGTCGTGTTCGTCGGGTCATTTACCGGCGCAACGGGTTCCATCCGGCGTCTGTGCTGGTGGTCACGGCGAGTCTCGGTCGATAGGGGTCTGTCACCACTCTGTGACCGTCTCGTTATGTGACGAAGATCACAGGAATGGCCGGGTAACGAACTGGGCAATCTCAGCGCGTCCGGCGCCCCGACCACAGCGCGTAGACGATCGACAGCAGGAAACCCAGCGGCGCGCACATGGCGAGCAGGTACAGCCACACCGCCGGCTTCGAATCGGTCAGCAGCCCGACGCCGAAGATGGCGAAGACCGCCAGCAATCCGATCGCGAACAGTCCCATGGCGATGTAGAGCAGCCAGCTCGCGGAACGGCGAGGGGCCTGCTCGGAAGAAGTGTCGGACACCTCTCGACCGTAAAACTGATGTGCTCGGGCTATACGCACCGGGGTAGACTCGGAGTTCAGTCGCGTCCTGCATAGCTGTGTGGGGCGCGTTCTTTTGCCCGGTTGCTCCGGGCTGGAATGACGAACGGGTGAGCGCAGTGCCGACCGGCAAGGTGAAGTGGTACGACGTCGAAAAGGGCTTCGGCTTCCTGTCCCAGGATGAGGGAGAAGACGTCTATGTTCGATCGTCGGCGCTGCCCGACGGTGTCGAGGCGCTGAAGCCGGGTCAGCGCGTCGAGTTCGGGATGGCCGCGGGTCGCCGTGGCCCGCAGGCGCTTTCGCTGAAGCTGCTGGAGACCCCCACCCTGCGCGAGGAGCGCGGCGGCCGGGGCGAGCGCGGTGGCCGCGGCGGCCGCACCGACGGCGCCCCCGTCAACCGGAAGTCGCCGGACGAGCTGCACGGCCTCATCGAGGACATGATCACGCTGCTGGAGACCAAGGTGCAGCCGGACCTGCGTCGCGGCAAGTACCCGGACCGCAAGACCGCCCAGCGCATCGCCGAAGTGGTGCGCGGCGTGGCGCGCGAGCTCGACCACTAGGTCGCCCGCGCTCGAAACGGCAATCGGGCCTCGGTGATTCGATCACCGGGGCCCGATTCACGTTGGGGCGGACCCGGTTTCCCGGGTCCGGCCGAGCTCAGCTGAAGAGCGCGGGATCGAACGCGGGGGTGTGCACCGCCCAGATGCCGCGGGAGATGACGCCCTCGTTGCCGGCCTCGTCGCGCGCCGGAATGGGCAGATGCAGCTCCATGATGGCCAGCTTCACGCCCTCGTTGGCGGGGGTCTTGATGGTCAGCGTGCGCGGCTTGTCCCACTTGGAGTCCTGGTCGCGCTCCGGCTTGCCGGACAGCTTCCACGGCTCCTTGTAGGTGAGGATCTCGGCGTCGGCCTTGTTGTTCGGCAGGCGGTAGCCGATCAGCAGCTCCCAGGGGGCGTCGACGATCTCCTTGGGCAGCGACAGCTGGATGGTGGAGCCGGGCGGCACGTCGAGGTCGGAGACCGCCTCGGTGGTGTTGCACTTGCCCATCGAGAGGCGTTCCTTGGAGACCTCGAGGTCGCAGTACAGGAAGGGTTCGACCGTCACGGACTTGCCGTGCGCGTACGCGGTGATCGCGGGCTCGGACTTGTCGGTGTGGCGGGCGATGACCACGATCGCGGCGAAGTAGGCCACGGCCACCACGGCTAGAACCGCCAGCAGAGCGATGATCGTGCGGGCTTTGGGTTGGCTCACCGGGTTTCCTGTCCGTTACTGGGTGCGTTCCCCGCGCCGTGCGCACCGGGGATCTCCTGCTTGGCGTGCTGAGGTCGGTTACCGCCCAAACCGGGCAGCAGCGAATGACCACGGTAGCTGACCACGGTCTGGATCAAGCCCAGCGCCATGATGACCGAGACCACGGCGAACCCCTTCCACCACATGGTCGGCATCCACAGGGTGGGCAGCAGGACGCCCAGCGCGCCGCCGAAGACCCACGCCAGCTGCAGGACGGTCTCGGAGCGGCCGAAACCGGACGCGACCGATTCCGGGGGCAGATCGTCCTGGATGGAGGCGTCCAGTGACACCTTGGCCAGCGCGCTCGCGCCCGCCGCGATCAGCGTGGCGAGCGCCGCGCCCAGCAGGCTGTCCAGGAACGCCGCGGCGACGGCGACGGTGACGCAGGCGACGGTGCAGATCAGCACGATCAGCTGGGGGCGGCCGAGTTTCATGCGGGCGCCCGTCGCATTGCCCGCGAAATTGCCGATGGCGGCGGCCGCGCCGACGATGCCCAGCATGGCGATCTGCTGCACGCCGTGCTTGTCGGTGGCCTTGACCACGAACGCCACATAGAAGGTGAGGAAGCCGGTCAGCACGCGCACCGTGCTGTTGCCCCACAGGCCGGTCACCACCGAACGGCCCAGCGGCTGACGGCGTTTGGTGGGCGGCACGTCCCCGGCCCGGCTCGGGTCCAGCACCTCGGTGCGGGAGTCATCGCCGTGGTAGCCGAGGGTGGCCGGCACCTCGCCCTCGGTGTTCTCCACCCAGGCCGGGATGCGCAGGCTCAGGAACATGCCGGCGGCGGCCAGCGCGGCCGCGAACAGCAGCGCGCCGGTCGAGCCGGTCACCTTGGCGATCAGCGCGGCCACGCCGCCCGCGCACAGGGTGCCGCCGACCAGTCCGAAGACGGTGAGGCGAGAGTTGGTGCGCACCAGGTCGATTCCCGGCGGCAGCACGCGCGGGGTGACCGCGGACTTCAGCACCGAGAACGACTTGCTGAGCACCATCATGCACAGGGCCAGCGGGTACAGCGCCCAGTTGTCGATATTGAAGATCAGCAGTCCGGCCACCAGCACGCGGATCGCGAAGGAACCCGCCAGCGCGATCCGGCGGCCGTGCTGCAGGCGGTCCAGCATCGGGCCGATCACCGGTGCGATGACCGCGAACGGGGCGATGGTGATCACCAGGTACAGCGCCACCTTGGTGACCGACTCCGCGGTCGCGCTGGCGAAGAACAACGTATTGGCCAGGGCCACCGCGATGGCGGCGTCGGTCGCGAAGTTCGCCATGGTGGCGTACACGAGCGCGGTGAGGCCGGACTCCTCCGCGCCGTCGGCCTTGGCGGCGCGCTGGAAGGTCGCGAAACCGCTCTGCGTCAGTTCGATGCTGCGGCGCGCCGCGACCCGGGTGACGGTCAGCTTCCGGGGCGGCTTGTGGAGCCCGCCGCTGTCGTGGGCGTCCGGGTTGCCACCGGGCGAAAGCTGCTGCGTATGAGCAGTTTCCGAGGACTCGGCGGCGGTGTCGCGGCCTTCCGGTCCGGGCGCGCCCGCGGGTTTCGGGTCGTGGCGGTGCGGCGCGTGCCCGCGTGGCGAGTTCTCGGCCTCCTGGGCATGTCCCGAGGCGGGGTCGTAGCGCACGCGCCGGGTGGTGTTGAAGTCGTGCGGCTGCTGCCACATCTGCGGCTCGTCCCCGGTTCCGCGGGACGGCTGGGTCTCGTAGGGCCGGGTCGGCGGGTTGTCACCGGAATCGGATTTGCCGTGGCGGCGCTGCGCCCAGCGCGAGATCCGGGCCTCCGGTTCGCGCGGTGCGTCGCCGCCGCGGTCGCGCGCGGGTTCGCTGCGCACTCCCGAGGACGGTTCGGGGGGTCGGGTGGGTGCGCGCCGGGTGAGGAATTCCGGCACGTCGTCCTGGTCGCGCGGCGGCGCGGGCCGCCGCCCGGCGCGGTTCGCGGGCGGATAGCGGTCGTACCCCGGATGCCGTTCGATCATGGGTGAGTCCTCGTCGCCCCAGCGACCGGGATCGGCACCGGGGTCACGGGGGGCAGTCACGCCCCCAATTCTTGCAGTGCCGTCGGCGTGCGGCTGCACTACCGCCGGTGTGGGACGCCACAAGTTGGAGAGACCGGTCGTTTTTGGCGGGTCAGGCGGGAATGAACCGGACTTCGTAGGAGGTGGGCCACTTCTTGCCGGTGAGCAGGAAGCGATCGGTGCCGGGCAGGTGGGCGATGCCGTTGAGCACGTCCGTGTCGGGGGTGCGGGCGCTGCCGGGCAGCAGACCTGAGGCGTCGATGCTCGCCAGCACGTCACCGGTGTCGAGGTCGATGCGCAGGATGGTGTCGGTGGCCCAGGTGTTGGCGTAGACGGAACCGTCCGGGGCGCAATCCAGTTCGTTGAGGCGAGCGTTCTTGTGGCTGGTGAGCGTGACAGTCCCGGTGACGGCGAAGGTCCGCGGATCGCGGAAGGTCAGGGTGGAGCTCCCATCGCTCATGACCACGCGATCACCGCGCGTGCACAGCCCCCAGCCCTCGCCGTCGAAGCGGGCGGTGCGGATCTCGGCCAGGGTGGCCGGGTTTCGGGCGATGGCGAGCCCGTCCTTCCAGGTGAGCTGCCAGAGCAGGTCCCCGGCGCGGGTGATGCCTTCTCCGAAGAGCGGGGCGGGCAGCTCGGCGCGGGCGAGTTCGGCCCCGGTGTTCAGGTCGGTGGACACGACGGACGAGTGGCCGGAGAGTCCGGAGCCCTCATAAAGAACCGACCCGTCCGCTTCCAATCCCTCGGTGAACGCGCCCGGGTCGTGCGGCCGTGTCGCGACCACTTCGACACGCCACTTCGGCGTGTTGTCGGCGCTGGTGCAGCCGGTGATGGTCCCGGCCAGGGCCAGGGCCGTGGACAGCGTGATCGTGGCGGCCGCTACCGGTGCACGGCGTTTGCGCTCCATACGGCAAAATGTAGGGCGTGAGCGCGGTTGGAGTTTCGGAGTCCGGTGTGCGGCCGATCCTGGCGGAGGCGGTCCAGCTGGCCCGCCGTGCGCTGCTGGATCTGGAGCCGGTCGGCGTGGGCGCGCATCTGGGCGTGACGGGCGAGGACGAATCCTCGGCCACCCATCGGTTCGAGGCCACCCTGCCCGGCTATCACGGCTGGCAGTGGGCGGTCGTGGTGGCGGCCCCGCCGGAGGCGACGGTCGCCACCGTCAGCGAGTCGGCCCTGCTGCCCGGCCCGGACGCCCTGGTGGCGCCCGACTTCATCCCGTGGGATCAGCGCATCCGCCCCGGCGATCTCGCCCCCGGTGACCTGCTGGCCCCGCCCGCGAACGACCCGCGCCTGGTGCCCGGCTACGTCGCCACCGGCGACCCGGCCGTCGACGAGGTCGCGCTCGAGATCGGCCTCGGCCGCCCCCGGGTGCTGTCCCGCGAGGGCCGCGAGGAGGCCGCCGACCGCTGGTTCTCCGAATTCGGCCCCGACACCGACATGGCCCGTTCCGCGCCGTCCACCTGCGGCCGCTGCGGTTTCTACCTCCCCCTCGCCGGTTCCCTGCGCGCCGCCTTCGGCGTGTGCGGCAATGCCATGGGCGCTGACGGGCATGTCGTGCACGTGGCCTACGGCTGCGGCGCGCACTCGGACGTGGAACTGCCCACCGGCAACGGCTCCCCGCTGTACGAGGCGTACGACGACGCCGCCGTGGAACTGATCCCGCTGGCCGAACTCCGCCCGGAAACCGCCTCCGCCGAGAGCGAATCCGGCGAAACCGGCGCGACCGAGGGTGCGGAAAGGGTTGTGGCCGAAGCCGAATCGGACGCCGCCGAAACGCAGACCCCGACCGAGTCCGCCGATGTGGCGGCCGGTGTGGTGGACGCCGATGTCGAGGTGACCGAGGTCGCCGTCGCGGAGGGCGAGACCGCCGCGGCGGGGGAGACCGAGGCCGAGCAGGCCGATCCCGGCGTGTTCGAGTCGGCCGATCCGGACGCGGTGTACGACGACGCGTGGGCGGTGACCGCGGTGTCGGTGGAACCCGAGACCGGGTCGGCGGAGTCGCGCTGAGCCCGGTCGCGGAAGTTCCCGGCAACGCTGGATTTCGGTGGATCGCGCCGGATCCTGTGTAATACCCCGGATGCTTGGCCTTGGCGTGCCAACAACCGCTTTCGGGAAAGGGCGTAGGGCGTGGTCGCGACCGAATTCGAGGATCCGTTCGGCACGGCGGAATTGCGCGCCGGAGTGGTGGCCGCCTGGCGCGGCTCGCCCACCCGGTTGCGCGAGGACGCCGCCACCGAGGCGGATCTGGTGCGGGCCGGATACCGGGACCGGCTGCTGACCGAGCTGGCCCAGAACGCCGCCGACGCGGCGGTGAAGGCCGGGGTGCCCGGCCGGATCGCGGTATGGCTGGACGGCCGTACCCTGCACATCGCCAACAGCGGTGCGCCGCTGGACGTCTCGGGCGTGCACGCGCTGACCGCCCTACGCGCCTCCGGGAAGACCGAGGGCGCGGCCGTCGGGCAGTTCGGGGTGGGTTTCACCGCGGTGCTGACCGTGTCCGACGAGGTGGATTTCCGGTCGACCAGCGGGTCGGTGCGGTTCTCCCGGGGCGAGACCTGGGCGCTGCTCGGTGTGCAGGGCATCGAGATCCCGGAGCAGTCCGGTGATTTCGAGCCGCCCGCGTTGCGCCTGGCCTGGGCCATCGCCGAGCGGCCCGCGGACGGCTTCGACAGCGAGATCGTGCTGCGCCTGCGCGAATCGGTGGACCCGGTCGAGCTGCTCGCCGAGATGCGCGCCGAGGCTCCCGACCTGCTGCTGGAACTGCCCGCCCTGACCAATATTCGGATCGGCGACGACGAGATCGCCAGCACCCGACGCGAACTGGAGGGCGGTCTCACCGAACTCCGGGTCACCGGCCCGAATTCCGATGAGCGCCTGTGGTGGCAATACCGCACCGAGCGCGCCCGCTGGCTGCTCCCGGTGCGTGACGGCCGCCCGGTCGCCACCCGCCCGGACGTGTTGCGCGCTCCCACCCGCTCGGACGAGGAACTCTCGCTCCCCGCGGTCCTCATCGCCGACATCGCCATGCAGCCCGACCGCCGCCGCCTGCTCCCGAGCGCCCGCCCGGCCGAGCTCGCGACCGACTACGCCGCCTTCGCGCGCGCCCTCCCGCCCCGCGACCGGCTGGTCCTGGTCCCCACCCCGGGCTTCGCCCGCAGTGAGACCGACGCCGTCCTGCGTGAAGCCCTCATCGCCGAACTCCGCGACAACGAGTGGCTGCCGGTCCTCACCGTCCACCAGGATGCCGAACCCGCGCTCGCCCCAGCGGATTTCGATGCGGCGCTCCTCGAACCGTCTCTCGCTCCAGAACCGGCTGGTAACCCGGAAGCCGGCGCTTCCACCCCGGACGCTGCTTCGGCCCAGGTGGCGAGCCCCGATGCCCCCGTGCCGTCGTCCAAGCCGCGCGCCGCTCGCCCCGCCGAGCCGGAGACGCTGCCGCTGTGGGACCTGCCCGAGGACGAATCGCCCTCCGAAGCCGTCGAACCCCATGACGCCATCGGCCCGCACGATGTGGTGGCCGGTTACGGCGCGGCCGAGTCCGGCGACCTGGCCGCCGCCGCGGATCTGGCCCGGGCCGCCGACCTGGCCGGGGTCGAGGACCTGACCGCGTCCACCGGCGCAGCCGAATTCGACCTCGGCGGGCTGGGGATGGCTGTGGATGAATCGCGCCCGGCCGGAATTCCGGCGGCCGGGGAGGTCCGGATCGGCGTCGCCTCGCCGCGGCGGGCCGGCGTTTTCATCGGCGTGACCACCGAATTGGCGGATCTGCTGGCGGAGATGACCGGACCGCTGGTGATTCCGGAGCTGTCGGGCCGCCTGTTCACCGACGCGCTGGCGGCCCTGGATGTGCACCGGATCGGCCTGGCCCGGATCGCGGAGCTGTCCGGCGGCCTGGAACGCGAACCGCAGTGGTGGTATTCGCTGTACGACGCCCTGGACTCGTTCGCGGTGGATCCGCTGTCGGTGGAGGAGCTGGGCGCGCTGGCGGTGCCGCTGGTGGACGGTCGGCTGGTGACGGGTCCGCGCACGGTGGTGCTGGATGACCGTCTGGAGCAGGCGATTCCGGTGCACTGGGCGCGGTTGGCGCATCCGGAGGCGGCGCACGAGCTGCTGGGCCGCCTGGGCGCGCGTCCGGCCACGCCGGAGGATCTGCTGAACGATCCGGGCCTGCAGGCGGTGCTGGAGGACGATCCCAGCGATCCCGACACCGTGGACGCGGTGCTGGGTCTGGCCGCGCATTCCCTGGCCGCGCCGGGCGCGTTGCCGTCCTGGCTCGGCTTGATCGAATTGCCGAACGTGGACGGCGAATTGACGCCCGCCGACGAACTGCTGCTGCCGGGCGCGCCGCTGGACCGGGTGCTGGTCGCGGATTCGCCGTTCTCCACCGTGGATTCCGCGGTCCTGGAGCGCTACGGCTCGGAAGCCTTGCGCGCCATCGGCGTCGGCTGGGGATTCACCCTGGTCGCCGAGTCCGATCCGACCGGCCCCGACCATCACCTCGACGATGAGGAGACCTGGTGGGAGAGCCTGGTCGAGGATCCGTCCGAGCTGGTGGCGGTCCGCGACCTGGACCTGGTGGACGACGCCGAATGGCCGGAGGCCCTGCGCCTGCTGCTGGCCGAGGAGAGCACCCGCCGCCTGGTCGCCGACCGCGACGGCTACACCGCGTGGTGGCTGCGGCACCACGCGCACATCGACGGCATTCCGCTGGGCCTGCTGCGCCATCCGGACGACACCTTGTTCGCGGGCCTGCTCCCGCAGCTGCCGGGCTTCGGCGCCCAGGACCTGGCGGTGCTGCGCAGTGTTCTCGCCGATCCGGAGGTGCTGACGCCCGCGCTCGCCGAGGAGCTGCTCGACGCGCTCGCCGATCCGGCGAGAGTGCCTACGCCCGAATCGATTTCGCAGACCTACCGTCGTTTGGCGGAAGCGCTGGACGCGGGCCGGCTGGACACCGGGGACCTGGTGCTGCCGGGTCAGGTGCGCGCGCTGAGCGGGGAGGTGATCCCGGCCGCCGACGCGCTGGTGCTCGATCGCCCGTGGTTCGGTCCGGCGCTGCCCGCGGATCGCCTGGTGGTCGGAGACATGGCGTGCGCGCGTCCGCTGGCCACGCTGCTGGACCTGCCGCTGGCCTCGGAGGCGGTGACGGCGGAGGTGGTGAGCACGGGTCGCGAGACCAGCTGGACCGCGGATCCGCTGGGTGTGCTGTTGCGCCTGCAGTTCGATATGCCGCTTCCGGCAGGCGATCTGGTGGTGCACGACGAATTGCGGGTCCGGTTGACCGGCGCGTTCGAGGCCACGGTCGAGGTGGCGTGGTGGCGCGAGGGCGATGTCACCCATGTGCAGGGACAGCCGCAGAACTTCTCGCGTCGCTGAGATCAGGTCCGGCGCGGGCGATCACGCTGCCCGCGCCGGAGGAGAAGGAGGGCCGAGTCAGGCCGCGTGGGCTGCCACGGTGGTGGCGAGGACGTCCAGTTGCTCACGGACGGCGGCGCTGTCGTTGTCGACCAGCCAGCGCAGCACGATGCCGTCGATGGTGGCGAGGATGAAACGGGACAGGGTGCCGACCGGAACGGTCCACTGGCAGTCGGTGGCCTCGCGCGCGTGCTCGAAGATGTCGGCGACCGTGGAGTCGTTGAAGGTGTACTGCTCGCGGGCGATGGCCAGTTTGGCGGGGGTCTGTTCCCCTTCGCGTAGCGCGTAGGTGGTGGTCTCGTAGGTGAGTAGTTGTCGTTCCGGGGTGGCTTCGATGTTGAGCCACATGAGTTCCAGGCCGGCGCGCACCAATTGTTGAAACGCGGCTTTTCCGGTTCCGACGTCCTGCCATACGGTTTCGTTGGCGTCGACGGAATCACGCAATTCCATCGAAAGCGCCTTGACCAGCTCGGTCATCAGCTGATCTTTGTTTTCGAAACAGTAATGCACCACACCGAGGGAAACACCGGCTGCCTGCGCGACATCGCGGGTGGTAACCCCGGCCACGCCCTTTTTTTCGGCAAGGCCGATGGCTGCCTCGATAAGGTGGGCCCGTCGTTCTTCGACGCTCAATCGGGAGGACACTCCAGGGAGTTAAGCGTCCGAGGCGCGTGCAGTCAATTCGCGGGCTACACAAGTTTGCCTGGCACGCCTGTTGGTCAGATGACCAGTTGCTTCCCCGCGCTAATCCAGACCGCGTTGTGCGCCTTTATCACCCCGACGCGCACTCCGCCGCTGAATCGCGAAGATGGTGTAGCCCAGCAGGCCGACGCCCAACCCCATCAGGCACACCGGACGCGCGGTCGCCCACGCGTCGTTCAGCCACACCGCGACCGTCGCGATCAGGAAACCGATGGCGCCCACCAGGAGTACGGGACGCGGATCGGTGAAGCGCGGTGGAATCTCCGGGACGGTCGGCGGGGTCACCCCCTCAGACTAGAGGGCGCGAGCCGTTTCGGTGACGCGCCGGGACGCTCGGCGCTGGACCAGGCGAACCGGCGACCCCCGCGCGGGCGTTCCCGTATCGTTTGCCTCTGTGACAACGCCTTCCGACATTCGAGCGCTCGCCGGTGAACTCTCGCTGGCGGTGGTGCGCTTGACTCGGCATCTGCGAGGCCGGCGGGCCGATGCCCAGATTTCGCTGACGCAGCTGTCCGCGCTCGCCACACTGAATCGGGAGGGCGCCATGACGCCGGGCGCGCTGGCCGCCAAGGAGCGGGTGCAGCCGCCGTCGATGACCCGGGTCATCGCCTCGCTGTCGGAAATGGATCTGGTGGAACGCAATCCGCACCCCACCGACGGACGGCAGATCATCGTGTCGCTGTCGGACGCGGGCCGGGCCTTGATAGCGGACGAGAATCAGGCCCGCGAGGCGTGGATGACCGATCAGCTCTCGCAGCTGACGCCCAGCCAGGTCGGCGTGCTCCGCGAAGCGGTCGGCATCATGAAGCAGATCGTCGACGAGTCGGAGTAAGGCGTACCGACTCGCCGGGGTGCCCCGGCGCCCTAGTAGCCGAAACGTCGGTCGCTGTCGACGATTTCGCGGCCCAGGGGGAACAACGAGACCGGGATCAGCTTGAGATTCGCCCAGGCGAACGGGATTCCGATGATGGTGACCGCGAGCGCGATGCTGGTCGTCAGGTGCCCCAGCGCCAGCCACCACCCGGCCACCACGATCCACACGATATTGCCGAGCATCGATCCCACACCCGCGTCCGGCTTCTCCACGGCTTCGCGGCCGAAGGGCCAGAGCACGAAATAGGCGATGCGGAACGACGCGATTCCCCACGGGATGGTGATGATCAGGATGCAGCAGATCAGCCCGGCGATCACATAGCCGATGGCCATCCAGAACCCGACCAGCACGAGCCACAGGATGTTCAGGATCAACTGGATCGGTTTCACGCTTCCAGCATGCCAGCGGGTGCGGGCCCGCACCACCGGGAAAACCCTGACTGATCGGTGGTGGCCCTGTCCGGTAACGGGTGAAACCCGGTGGATTTCCCGATTGATGAATCAGCTCACTGCTAATCTCTCGCTATCCAAGCTTTATCCAGTTCCAGGTGCTGTCTCGATTTTCGGAGAAAGCGTGGGCATACTTTGAGCAACGTTGAGCGACTATCGGTAGGCCTGACCGCGCTGGCCCTTGTCTCAACGGGCGGCCTGGCCGCGTGCAGTAGCGGCAATTCCTCCGGCCACCTCGACCACGACCGGGATGGTCTTCGTCAACGGCTACAGCAAGGCCGACGGCTGGGAGGTGACCGGCCTGGACTGGAAGACCGGTGAGACGGTGCACCGCACCATCTTCGGGCAGTCCAACCTCGGCAACGGCGCGTACGCCATCGTGGAGGGCTTCCCCAACGGCGATCTGCTGTTCAACAGCGTCGGCGGACCGTTCCGAGCGAAGATCACCGGTCGGTAGAGCATTCGGCCTCGTCCCAGGGCCGGGTGGGAGTCAGTGGCCGGGCGGCACCCTCGGG
>NZ_JBHWHH010000013.1:0-64355 GCF_042732555.1 Nocardia sp. NPDC059764 | reverse complement strand
GGCGTTCGGCCGCGGCGGTCGGGTTGACGTCGCGGACCGCGAGCCCCGCCTCGCGGGCCCGCTCGATGAGGGTGGCGGCTTCCTCGACCCAGCTCTCGGTCGTGGTGCGCAGCTGTTCGCGCAGATCCGCGGAGAAGACCGCGCTGGCCCGCAGTTCACCCCAGGCGATGCTGTTATTGCGCACCTCGGGAACGTCCTGGATCTCCAGCAGCAGCATATGTTCCAGCGCGGCACGGGGATTGGCGATCGCGAACGCCGAGTCGGTGTAACGCTGCGCCTGCTCGTTGATGAATCCCAGCGCGGCGTCGAGCACGCCCGACCTATCCTTGAAGTGGTAGTAGATCAGCGCCGTGGAGACTCCGGCTTCGGCGGCGAGCTTCTCGACACGCAGCCCGCGCACGCCGTCCTGGGCGATGACGCGAATGGTTGCTTCCAGGATCTGAGTCTGACGGTCGGACACGGAACCTCACTTTACGGACGTGCCGGATGATCGGACGTATACGGGTCCCGAGGTGTGGGTCGAGTGTTCAGGTTCGCGGGTTCCTGCTGGGTGGTGCAGTGGATGCCGCCGCCGCCCGCGGCGATGCCGTCGATCGGGATCTGCGCGACGTAGCGGTCCGGGAACAGGCGGCGCAGGGTGGCGTGTGCCGCCGAATCCGCTCGGGGGTCACCGAATTCGGGCGCGATGACCGCGCCGTTGCAGACGTAGAAGTTGATGTAGCCCGCCGCGAAGTCCTCGCCGTCGAACTGCGGACGGACCTGCGACGGCCCCTCGATTCGTCCTCGACGTCCTTCTTCTTCCAGCCCGGGTTCCGATTGTTGTTGAGCACACAGCTTTCGGTGATGATGGCGGTGCCCTGACCGTCGACCTCGATCCCGCCGCCCTCGAGCACCAATTCGGCCGGCAGGGACTCCACCCCCGCCGTGCGGGTGACGAAGTCGGCCACCGTGCGATCCTGCCGGGCCTTCTGCTTCCCGCCCCAGCCGTTGAAGTTGAAATCGACCGCGGCCATGCCGTTCTCGCCGTGCACGAAGACCGGTCCGGTGTCGCGCATCCAGATGTCGTCGAGCGGCGCGGGGATCAGGTCGACACGGGGGTCGGTGTGCAGGCGGCGGGCCGGATCGAGGTCCTCGGGGCGGACCACCACCGAGACGGGTTCGAATCGCGCGATCGTCAGCGCGATCCGCGCCAGATCGTGCTGGACCTGCGGCAGCAGACGTCTCCCCCACACCGCCTCGTTCGCGCCGAAAGCCATCCAGGTCCGTCGGTGCGGATCGCCTTCCTCCGGCATCGACCAGCGGCGGCCGTCGTCCTCGAAGTCGCGCGAATCTCCCAGCAGGCGGCTCAGCGCACCGCTCGCGAATCGGCCTATACCCATGCTTTCTCTCCCGTGATTTCCCAAAGCCCCGCACACCGACTCTAATCCTGACTGAAAATTCAGCCAACACGGCGCGCGGGGCGGCCTCAGTGGGCGAAGCGGGCGTAGAAGTCGGTGTGCCCGTCGGTGATGTCCTGCCCCGCGATGCCGGGCAGCCAGATGATCTTCTTCAGCCCGAGCAGTTCGTCCAATTCGGCCTCGACATCGGCCAACAGCATCCGCGGGTCAGGACGCCGCGGCACGGCGGTAGGTGGCGTGTCCGGCCAGCCAGGTCTCCACCACCTGGATGTCCGGGATCGACGGTGGGGCAACCGATCTCGGGTCGGTGTCCAGCCACACCAGATCCGCGGCGGAACCGGGGGCCAGAGTCCCCCACGGGGCGTCGCGGAGATCGGCGAAGGCCTGGTGGGCGACGCCGGCGGTGTAGGCGTCCAGGGCGGTGGCGATGTCGAGGA
Source organism: Nocardia sp. NPDC059764 (assembly GCF_042732555.1). Taxonomy (NCBI): domain Bacteria; kingdom Bacillati; phylum Actinomycetota; class Actinomycetes; order Mycobacteriales; family Nocardiaceae; genus Nocardia; species Nocardia sp. NPDC059764. The sequence continues at coordinate 62,521 of NZ_JBHWHH010000013.1, read as the reverse complement.
GCTCGGTGGGGATCCAGCCGCCGCTCGGTTCGCCCTCGGCGGTGCGGCGGGGTCACCGCCGTCGCGATGCCGTCGAGCGGAACCGCCGACGACACCGGCCAATCGGAGCCGAACGCCAGGCGGGCGCCGCCTTCGACCAGGCTCCGGAAGGGGTATTGGCGTGCGGAGCGCCGCGCGCCGAGCCGGGGCATGGTCAGATCCACCATGACGCGGTCGAGTTGCGCCCACAGCGGCTGCACATTCGCCACCACGCCGAGTTCGGCGAAGCGGGGAATGTCGTCGGGGCTGATCAGTTGCGCGTGGGCGATCACCGGTCGCCGGTCGCGCGGACCGTTGCGGTCGGCGCAGGCCGCGACCGCGTCGAGTGCGGACCGGACCGCGGCATCGCCGATGGCGTGGATGTGCAGCTGGAACCCGGCGGCGTCGACGGCCGCGGCGGCGTCGGCCAGCGCCGTGGGCTCCCAGGTGCGCATACCGTGCGAATGGCGGTGGGTGCAATAGGGTTCGAGCAGCGCCGCGGTCTCGTTCTCGATGATGCCGTCGGCGAAGAACTTGACCGAATTCGCGGTCAGCAGTGGGTGATCGAGGGTCCGGACCCGGTCGCGAGAGGCGAGCAGGATGGGCAGGTCCTCGGCGAACCGACGAGGGTCGGCGAGCAGCGCCAGGTTCACACGGGTCGACAGCGCACCGGTCCGAGCGGCCTCCAGGTAGACGGCGACGTCGGACGCCTCCACCCAGGCGTCTTGCACCCAGGTGACGCCGTGCCCCGCGTATCGCGCGGTCGCGCGCCGCAGGGCGTCGACCCGCGCGGTGGTCTCGCCCGCGGGTGCGGTGGCCAGGAGCAGGTCCACCGCCCCGGCCTCGCGCAGCGTGCCGAGCGGGCTCCCGTCGGGTCGCCTCGGGATCTCGCCGAGCACCGGCTCGGGTGTGTCGGCGGTGATGCCGGCCAGTTCGAGCGCCGCCGAATTGCACCAGACCGTGTGATAGTCCCAGGCCCGCAACATGACCGGGCGGTCCGGGACCGCGGCGTCGAGCCAGGCGGCGTCGAAGAGCCCGTCGGGGGCGAGACTGCTGTCGTAGCCCGCGCCGATGATCCAGCCGGGACCGGGATGCCGCCCGGCCCATAGACGCAGCACCTCGGCGATGCCGGAAACGCTTGTGCAGGTTCGCACCTGGGGTCCGACGTCCTCGAGTCCGCCGAAGACGGGATGCGCGTGCCCCTCGCCGAACGCGGGCATCAGGAAGCCTCCGCGCAGATCGACGGTCCGCAGATCACCGGCCGGCACGGTTCGGGACCACCGCAGGGCGTCCGCGCCGACCGCTGCGACGCGGCCGTCCGCGATTCCGAGCGCCTCGCATTCGGACATTCCCGGCGACCAGATCGACCCACCGATGATCAATGCGTAGCACTTCCGGGGGCCGTCGGCACGCAAATGACGCTCCTTGCTCTTGCACAGCATTCGCAATGTGAGTCACGTGAACTGAAGTCATTATGCGGGGAATTCAGGAATACGCAACCTGCCTTGTCGGCGAAATTTGGCAACAGGTCCATGCCACAACGTACATTGGCATCAAGCGGCCGATTTGCCTGCGGGACCCGCGTATCCATCCGCAGATTCTTCGCCCACTACCTGCGAATACATCGCAATTCTCGACCGAACTCCAGCCCGAGGCGACACCCACGCAGTCGACCCTCTGTGAGGCATCGGTCACACTCCTGATCGCCACTCGGATCTCGATAGAAACACTGCCCAGCCCTTATTGCCTAGCACTATCAATCAAAGAGTGATTTCTGATTAGTTCTATCAATTTGGGCTCGCTAGTTTCGAAAAGGAGATCCCACCACCTTTCGAAATGAGGCCAATTCATGTCGCTGATCAACAAGCGGATCAAGTCCTTCTCGGCGGAGGCGTTCAAGGACGGCTCCTTCGTGACCGTGTCGGACGCGGACATCCAGGGCAAGTGGGCGGTCTTCTTCTTCTACCCGGCCGACTTCACCTTCGTGTGCCCGACCGAGCTCGGCGACCTCGCCGACCACTACGACGAGCTGCAGCGCCTGGGCGTCGAGGTCTTCTCCGTCTCCACCGACACCCACTTCACGCACAAGGCGTGGCACGCGTCCTCCGACACCATCGGCAAGGTCAAGTACGCCATGATCGGTGACCCCGCGCTGCGGATCAGCGCCGACTTCGGGGTGCTTCGCGAGGACGAGGGCCTGGCCGACCGCGGCACCTTCCTGGTCGACCCGGACGGCGTCGTCCAGTTCACCGAGGTCACCGCGGAGGGCATCGGCCGCAACGCATCCGAGCTGCTGCGCAAGGTCAAGGCCGCTCAGTATGTTCGCTCGCACCCGGGCGAGGTCTGCCCGGCCAAGTGGGAAGAGGGCGAGGAGACCCTGGCCCCGTCCCTGGAGCTCGTCGGCAAGATCTGATCCGCCGACGCCTGCCCGCACCCGTTCCCGACCCATCGGAGGAGACCCGCATGCTCGACGCCTCGCTCGCCCACCAACTGAAGACACTGCTGGAGAAGGTGACTCGGCCGATCGAGCTGGTGTCCACCCTCGATGACCGCCCCAAATCCGCGGAACTCGCCGAACTCCTCGACGAGATCGCCGGTCTGTCGGATCTGGTGACCCACGCGCGCACCGGCGACGACCCGCGCCGGCCGTCGTTCGTTATCCGGCGTGTGGGCACCGGCATCGAGGTCGGGTTCGCCGGAATCCCACTCGGACACGAGTTCTCGTCCTTGGTCCTCGCGCTGCTGCAGGTCGGCGGCCACCCCTCGAAGGAGGCCCCGGAGCTGCTCGCGCAGGTACGTGATCTCGAGGGCGAGTTCCGCTTCGAGACCTACTTCTCCCTGTCCTGCCAGAACTGTCCCGATGTCGTGCAGGCGCTGAACCTGATGTGCGTGCTGAACCCGAACATCACGCACACCGCGATCGACGGGGCACTGTTCCCGGACGAGGTCGACAATCGCCAGGTGCTGGCGGTGCCGAGCGTGTTCCTCAACGGTGAACCGTTCGGGTCGGGCCGGATGAGCCTCGAGCAGATCGTCGGCCGCCTCGATGTCGGGGCCGCGGCGCGCACCGCCGCCGCGATCTCCGAGAAGGACCCCTTCGACGTGCTCGTCGTGGGCGGCGGACCGGCCGGGGCCACCGCGGCGATCTACGCGGCGCGGAAGGGAATTCGGACCGGAGTCGTGGCGGAACGCTTCGGCGGTCAGGTGCTCGACACGGTCGGCATCGAGAATTTCGCCTCGGTGCCCTACACCGAAGGCCCGAAGCTCGCCGCCGCGCTGGACGACCACGTTCGCCGGTACGACGTCGACATCATGAACGCGCAGCACGCCACGGCGCTGACCCCCGCGGTCACGGACCAGGGCCTGCTCGAGGTGGAACTCGGGAGCGGTGCGCGGCTGCTGGCGCGCAGCGTGATCCTCTCCACCGGGGCGCGGTGGCGCGCGATGAACGTTCCCGGCGAGACCGAATACCGGAACAAGGGCGTCACCTACTGCCCGCACTGTGACGGCCCCCTGTTCAAGGGCAAGCGCGTCGCGGTGATCGGCGGCGGCAACTCCGGCGTCGAGGCCGCCATCGATCTCGCCGGGATCGTCGCGCACGTCACGCTGGTCGAATTCGACGCCGAGCTGCGGGCCGACGAGGTCCTGCAGCGCAAGCTCCGCAGCCTCTCCAACGTCGACATCCTGCTCAGCGCGCAGTCGACCGAGGTGGTCGGCGACGGCGTCAAGGTCACCGGGCTGACCTACGCCGATCGCACCACCGAAGCGTGGCATTCGATCGACGTGGACGGCGTCTTCGTCCAGATCGGACTGCTACCCAATACCGAATGGCTCTCCGGCACTGTCGATCTCACCCCGCGCGGCGAGATCGTCATCGACGATCACGGCCACACGTCCGTTCCCGGCGTGTACGCGGCCGGCGACTGCACCACGGCCCCGTTCAAGCAGATCATCGTCGCCGCCGGCGCCGGAGCGACGGCCGCGCTCGGCGCGTTCGACCACCTGATCCGCACCAGCCCGGCCCTCGCAACCGGTGCGCGATAGCTCGAACCGAGGTGTTCCCACGATCAGGGGAGCAGCGGGAGAGAGGGCGGGAAGGTCACCGGGACCGCGACCGGGGCTCGATGGAAAGTGCTGGTGCGCCACGGCAGTTCGGCCAGCGGGATCGCGAGTTTGATGTCGGGGAGGGCGTCGAGGAGTTGGTCGAGGGCCTCGCGGGCGATGATCGAGGCTATCGGCTGGGCCGGACAGGTGTGGGCGCCCGAGCCCCAGGCGAGGTGGGAGCGGTTGCCGGTGTGATCGCCGGAGACCGCGGGGTCGTTGTTGCAGGCCGTAATGCTGATCAGGACCGGCTGGTTCGCTGGGAGCCAGGAGCTGCCCACCAGCTGCGGCTGCTGCGGGTAGCGGGGGCATGCGTTGGCGAGCGGGGGGTCGGCGAACAGGACCTTGTCGATGGCGTCACGCAGTTGGAGGGAGCCGGCCAGCAGGTCGTCGTGGAAGGAGGTGTCGTCGGCCATCAGGACCAGAGCGCTGACGATGAGATTCCAGGTTGGTTCCGCGCCCATGGCGTAGAGCTCGGCCAGTTGTTCGACGATCTCGGCGTCGTCGAAGCCGGCGGCATGGCCGATCAGCGTCGAGGTGACGTCGCGGTCCGGGGAGCGGCGTCTGGTGGCTACCGACTCGGCCAGGACGGCGCGGAATCGGCGCTCGGCGGTGTCGGCGGCGGTCGTGTCGGTGGCCTCGATCAGATCCATCAGTGCGGCACCGGCTTCCGAGCCGAGCACGGGCGGCAGGCCCATCAGATCGTTGAGGACGCGCAGGGTGAGGGGGCGGGCGTAGTCGGCGAGCAGGTCGGCCTGCCCGACGCCGCAGAAGCTGTTGATCAGCGGCACGGCAGCGGACTCGACCGTGCCGCGCAGCCGGTACTGGTCGATGTCGGCCATGGCGGCCAGGTAGGCCGAGCGGTGGGTCGATCGGCCTCGGTCCACGGATTCTACGGGTCCCCACTCCATGATGGGCATGACCGGGCAACCTTCCGGAATGGTCGACTCCCAGTTCCCGGGATCGGCTGGAAAGCGCTCGGGGTCACCGAGAATCCGTAGGGCTTCGCGGTAGCCGAGGACCAGGGTGGCGGGGATTCCGGCGGCCAGTTCGATGGGCGCCACGGGGCCGTAGCGGCGGCGCAGGTCCTCGTAGGCGCGGTGCGGGTCGGCGGCGAATTCCGGCGAGTGCAGCCTCACTCGTGCGGCCCGACGCAGCGGTTGGGCAAAAGGAACGCGAACATCTTCAACGTGCAACTCCCATGAGCGGGTGAAACATGATCGGTGAGAAGTGCTCAGAACAAACGAAACACCGTCAGCGATTGCTGTAGGGATGCGATCGGTCTTGTGCCGCATCGATATCCCGGAGCGCACGCGGATCCGGCCGTCCGGCCCGCGACGATGCTAGGGACGTAACGGAGAGACCGTGATACGCCTGTCTATCCGGCGACACGTTAAACATGCTCCGCTGTAACAGGTTTCGTTCACTCGTCGGATGCTACCCGCCGCTGTGATCGCGCGCATCCCGGGGGCAGGCGAGGACAGTCGCCCCGCCTGCCTGGAGTTGCTCAGGGTATGTCGGTGATTAGCTGGGAATCTGGTTGGCCAAGTCGTTTCGCCGGAAGTCCGAGAACTGTTGGGAGTCGGTGCAGAAGCCGCAGTTGGGCCCGAAGAATTCGGTGCGGGCGTTCGCGTCGTCCATCAGCCAGTAGCGGAGCCAGGCGGTGGAGGGGCCGCGCATGTCGCCGCCCGTGATGCCGGTGCCGAAGTGGGTGGCGCCGCGGAGTTCGGCGTATTCGGCGGGGACCTGGTCGGCATTGTCGTACATGGCCTTCACCAGGGCCGGCCATACGATGGCGTCGAATTGTCCGGCGAGGAACAGCACCGGCTTGTGCAGCTGGCTGACGTCGTTGAGCGGTCCGGGCTGGATCGCCGTGACCACGTCGACCCGGGGGTCGACGGCGGCGTTGATCGCACCCGATCCGCCCTGGGAGTGGCCCGCGGAGCCGATCCGGTCGAGGTTGACCTTGCCGTAGAAGACGCTGGACGGGTCGGCGTCGAGCTTCTCGATGAGATCGATGCCGCTGCGCATGGTGATGGCGAAGTTGCTCACGGGCGTATTGGCGGCCACCACGATGAAGCCGTGGCTGGCGTAGTGCCGCAACAGCAGGGTGTACGCCCCGGGCAGCACGCCGGTGCCGTTGCCCCAGATGATCACCGGGTGCTTCTCCCCGTGCGCGCCCATGGTCTGCGGGTAGTAGAGCGTGTGCACGACGCCGATGCCGACCTCCGGCGAATAGGGCCCCGCCGCAGCCCAATTCCGGCCGACGCTCGGGATGCCCTCCGCGTGGGCGGGGACCGCGACGGCGGTGAGAGTCAGCGCGGTGACCGCGGCGGTGAGGACCGCCGCCAGTGCGGTGCGGAGGTTGGAAGTGCGAATGCGCATGCGCGAAACACCTTCCCTTTCGATTGATGACTCGGCCATTTGCCTGGCGGGAAAGCTATTGCGCGTGCCTGAGGCGTGCGGCCGGAATCCTCGCCCCGGCGCAATTCTTGTGCCCGAGCACATTACGGCGACCGCGAGATTGTCTCGCCTGCCCACAGCGGTTATCGGCGGGCCGCCTCCACCGCCAATGCGAGCTCGATCATGGCGCGCGGTTCGGCGATGGACCGGCCGGTGAGTTCCTCGATCCGCCGCAACCGGTTCAGCACGGTATTGCGGTGGCAGTACAACGCCGCGCCCGCGCCCGCCGCCGAGCCGCCCGCGTCGAGCCACGCGGTCACGGTGGCGAGCAGGACGTCGCGTTCGGCCGCGGGCAGCCGGAGCAGCGGGCCGAGCACCACGGTCCGGAGTCGCTCGGCGAGTTCGGACTGCGCGGCGACCAGTGCGGCGGGCAGGCGCTGATCCAGCACCACCACCTGAGCGTCGGGTGCGCCGGTCTGCAACGCGATCTCGGCCAGCCAACGGGCCCTGGCCAATTCGGCCAGCGAGCCCACGACGGGACTGATCCCGGCCGCGACTCCCTGCTCGCGCAGCAGCCGCGCCGGCTCGGTCAAGGGGTCGCCGCCGAGCGCGATCAGCCCGACCTCGTGGTCGGCCCGGATCCGCCACAGGATGTGGAAGCCGTCGGTCGCCGGGCGCCCCCGGTCCCGGGGCAGACTCGCGCCGCCGACCGACCGCACCGCGGCCACCGCGTACCGGGCCCGCTCGGGCAGGCCGAGGACCGCCGACGCCTGCGCGACGAGACCCGCTCCCCCGCCCGCGGGAAAGACCGCTCCCGGACCGCCGAGCAGAACGTCGAGCACCGCGTTCCGCCGCTCGCCGTCCCGCGCCAGGCGCTCCGATTCCATCGCCTGGTAGGCGTCGGTGACCGCGCCGATGAGGAGGTCGACGATGTCCCACAGATCGCCCACGCACGGCAGCAGATCGGGCAGCGAGGCCGGATCCCGTTCCGCCACCGTCTCGATCATCGCCTCCCACAGCAGCCGGCACCCGCGCCGGTACGCGTCCTGCAGCGAGGACAGCGGCAGCCCTTGCGTGGCCCGGGTCCGCCCGGTCCAGGTCGCGTCGGACAGATCGACCGGCCGGTCCTCGGACCGGTCCAGCATCGAGGCCACCGTCTGCCGCAGGTTGCGCAGGATGGTGTCCCGCAGCTCCACGGGCGCGATCAGCGCCGCGTACGCGGCGTCCTCGGCGAGGATCCGCTCGGACAGTCCACCGGCGATGCCGGGCAACCGATCCGAGAGCGGCTCGGCCACGGCGGTCAGGATGTGCGATGTCTTGCCACGGTCCAGCACCCGGCCGCCGCCCTTCTCCACGAACGATCCCGACGCCGCGCACCGGTGCGGGACCAGCATGGTAAACCCGCGCCCAAACCGCCTACCAGTACACGATCGCTCACCACGATCGAGCAGACGCACCGGTCTCGACCGAGGACGTTGGTGCGGCGGATCATCGCCACACCCAATGACGAGACCGAGGCGTGGGCGCGGAAGCTGGTGCGCGCGACCGCCGACCGCGAGCACCCGGCCGTCGGACAGGGGCACTCGTCTGCTGATCCCGTCGACGACACCTGGTGCGGCGGAATGCGATTCGGTCTCCAGCGGACCAACACGATTCAAACCGATCCGGATCCACCGATCGGCGGATCGGAAGCGTACGCTCCGCAGCGTCTTTCAAGAGGCGGCTGCGCTCGTCGTCGCAGTCCGGCGCGTGGCGTCCATGGCGATCTCGGCCGCCCATGCCCGCACGGCGTCCCAGTCCCGGAGGTCGCCGTAGCGGCGACCGCCCAGCAGGAAGTAGCGCAGCTGGGCACGTAGCGGGATCTTGGCCCGCTCGTAGCGACCGGCGAACGCCCGGTACCCGCGCGCCGCAAGCGCATCCCGCATGGTCGCGATGTCTTTCGGCACCCGACGCGCCAAGCGGCGGCCGATCGGGCCGGACAAGGCCGGGGCCATGCCGACACTGAACAGCCACACATCCGGGCTCGCAAGCTGGTCGAGCCGCTGGTAGGCGAAGACGACGAAGGACTTCATCAGCGCGTCGTGATGCACGGGGCTGCCCAGCACCACCGTGTCGAACCCGGCCAGGTCGGGCACCTGGTGGCCGATCGGCACCACCTCCACCGCCACCTGCGGGGACTCCAAGGCATTGCCGATGAATTCGGCGATCTCCCCGGTCGTCCCCTGCCCTGTCGCATACACCACGGCAATGCGCCGAATCTTCGAACCCATGCGCGCCAGCCTGCGCAGCCGACGGCATCGCGCGGCAGAGGCATCGTGCTCCGGCCGACGGGAACAAGGTCATCGAATATCACCGCGCTGCCTCGACATTCGGGTCAACCTTGGCTCGAAGGTCCCGACAGCGGACGGGACCAAGGTCACCGACCCTCTACCGAAGGTCATCGACCGAGCTTCGGAGGGTTCTCCAACTACTACAACGGTTAGTAGCGTGCGCCTGTCCAGGTCTATCGATCGCCTTCACGAATGACGCCGAGAACCCCCGGAGATCCCCGGTGAGGAGAATATTGGTGACCGCAGTCTCACCGAAACCCGAACTACCCGTGGCAATTTCACGCCCCTACCCCGCCCGGCGCGGGCCCAAGGGGTCGTTCGTCTACAAGATGGTCACCACCACCGACCCCAAAGTGCTCGGCACCATGTATCTGGTGACCTCGATGGCGTTCTTCATAATCGCGGGTCTGATGGCGCTGATCATGCGCGCCGAGCTGGCGCGTCCGGGCATGCAGTTCCTCTCGCCCGAACAGTTCAACCAGTTGTTCACCATGCACGGCACCATCATGTTGCTGTTCTACGCCACCGCGATCATCTTCGGCTTCGCGAACATTCTGCTGCCCTTGCAGATCGGCGCACCCGATGTCGCGTTCCCGCGGCTGAATGCGTTGAGCTACTGGCTCTACCTGTTCGGCGCGACGATGGCGACGGCCGGGTTCATCACTCCCGGCGGCGCGGCCGACTTCGGCTGGACCGCCTACACCCCGCTGTCCGACATCATCCACTCCCCCGGGGTCGGCGCCGACCTGTGGATTCTCGGTGTGGGCGTCTCGGGTCTGGGAACCATCCTGGGCGCGGTCAACATGCTCACCACCGTGGTGTGCCTGCGCTGCCCGGGCATGACGATGTTCCGGCTGCCCATCTTCACCTGGAACGTCGTCGTCGCCAGTTTCCTCATCCTGCTGGTGTTCCCGCTGCTGACCGCCGCCGCGCTGGCATTGGCCTACGACCGCCACCTCGGCGGGCACATCTACGACCCGGGCAGTGGCGGCACCATGCTGTTCCAGCACCTCTTCTGGTATTTCGGCCATCCCGAGGTGTACGTGATCGCACTGCCGTTCTTCGGCATCGTGTCCGAGATCTTCCCCGTCTTCAGCCGCAAACCGATCTTCGGCTACACCGGCATGGTGTTCGCGACGCTGGGCATCGCGGCCCTGTCGATCGCGGTGTGGGCGCATCACATGTATGCCACGGGAGCCGTTCTGCTGCCGTATTTCTCGTTCATGACCTTCCTCATCGCCGTCCCGACCGGGGTGAAGTTCTTCAACTGGATCGGCACCCTGTGGAACGGCAGGCTCACCTTCGAATCGCCCATGCTGTTCTCGTTGGGCTTCCTGGTCACGTTCCTGTTCGGCGGGCTCACCGGCGTGGTGCTCGCCTCCCCGCCGCTCGACTTCCACATCAGCGACACCTATTTCGTGGTCGCCCACTTCCACTACACCCTGTTCGGCACCGTCGTATTCGCCACCTTCGCCGGCATCTACTTCTGGTTCCCCAAGATCACCGGCCGACTGCTCGACGAACGTCTGGCCACGTGGCACTTCTGGACCACCTTCCTCGGCTTCCATCTCACGTTCCTGGCCCAGCACTGGCTCGGCAACATGGGCATGCCCCGCCGCTACGCCGACTATCTGCCCTCCGACGGCTTCACCCTGCTCAATCAGGTCTCCACCGCCGGTGCGTTCCTGCTGGGCGCGTCGATGCTGCCGTTCCTGTGGAACATCTTCAAGTCCTACCGCTACGGCGAGGTCGTGACCGTCGACGACCCGTGGGGCTACGGCAACTCCCTGGAGTGGGCCACCACCTGCCCACCGCCCCGGCACAACTTCCACGAGCTGCCCCGAATCCGCTCCGAACGCCCCGCCTTCGAACTGCACTACCCGCACATGGTCGACCGCATGCGCGCCGAAGCCCACATCGGCTGGGGCTCCAAATCCCACACCGTCACCGAAAACCAAACGACGGAAGCGAAATGACAGGCCCCCAACAGTTCTCAACCTTTCGAATACCGCGCCTGCCGTATGGAGCGCTCGTCTTGCTGACGGGATTGGCGGTGATCGGCGGAATGATCCTCCTCTCGCATTTCGCCGGTTTCGACACGGTCACCGGGTCGCGCCCGCACACTGCGAACCCTGCCACCGTCGGCTGCTCGCACGCGAACTGCGCCGCCGAGCAGCATCGATAACCGGTTTCGGCCCTGGATGTGCGGACACTGCCCCCAGCGGTCCGCACTCCGGCGCGACAGGCAGCGTTCGCGCCGGGCCTGTGGGACTGCGCTTCCATTCCACCCGCGCAGTCCCACAGGCGCTTTCGGACATCACCGGCCTCGATCGCATGGGGGTTGTGGTGCGGATCTCGAGGAAGTCGAAGGGACCTTCCTCGGCGTGCCGATCCGCATTCGCGCGGAGATCTTCGGCAACCTGTATCTGGCGGACAAGCGCCACGGACACGAATTCTGACCAGCGGCGTATCTCATTTCCGAAAGTCGTTGCCGCGCTTCGCTTCATCGCCCAGGGACACCCTTTTCAGTAGGCCGTCGATCACCCGCATACAGGCGAATTCAGCTGCGCGACAGCGCAATATCTCGGCCGATCGCGATATTGCGCCGCCGTGGCGACTGCACTCAGACCCGAGCGACCTCGCGGGCGAGCGCACGATCACGCCGTGTTCCATGGCCTCCACTGCCTGGTCGGGAGCCAGATCCAGGGCCGCGCCGCACATGGTGCGATAGAAGATCATGTGCAGGTTCTCATCCAGGGCGACCCGCTGCAGCATACGGTCGGCGATCGGGTCGTCGGTCCCCGAGATACAGACTTCCCCTATTGCGTCTTTTCGTAATCGGTAGACTTCTCAGCCCGGCGAACGGGTGCGACGACACTGCTTGCTAAACTCTGCAATCAACCAGGCGGCCGCGAGAGTTCGAGCCGCACCTCAGCAGCGACAAGGGACGCATGCCAGGAATGCAACGGCCGCTCTACCAGATGAAGGCCGACTTCTTCAAAACCCTCGGCCACCCCGTGCGCATCCGTGTCCTCGAACTACTCAGCGAACGTGACCACGCCGTCTCCGAAATGCTCGCCGAGATCGGTATCGAAGCCGCCAACCTCTCCCAGCAACTGTCCATCCTGCGGCGCGCGGGGCTGGTCGCCGCGCGCCGCGAAGGGCTCTCGGTGACCTATGAACTCACCTCGCCGGAGGTCGCCGAAATGCTCGCGGCCGCGCGGGCCATTCTGACTGGCGTGGTCAGCGGCCAGGCCGAAGCCCTGGTACCGCCCGCGTAGCCACAGACTCACCACGCGTGCGCAGGGTGTGTGCGTCGTCACTGCTTGCGTATTTTCTAAACTAATAACCTAGTAGATTTATAAAGGAGATTCTCGCCGTGACCGATCAGTCCACCGCCGTCAGCGGGACCACGCAGGCACCGACCGACCATGAGGGCATCCTCGCGTGGGTGGCCGAGGTCGCCGAACTCACCGCGCCCGAGCGCATCGTCTTCTGCGACGGATCCCGCGCCGAGTGGGAACGGCTCACCGGCATTCTCGTGGGCAAGGGGACGTTCGTTCCGCTCGAGCAGAAACCGAATTCCTTCTGGTGCGTGTCGGACCCCGACGATGTGGCGCGGGTGGAGGATCGGACATTCATCTGCTCGAAGAACAAGGCCGACGCCGGGCCGACGAACAACTGGGTGGATCCGGTCGATATGCGCACAGTCATGACCGAGCACTATCGGGGTGCGATGGTCGGTCGGACCATGTACGTGATCGCGTTCTGCATGGGACCTTTGGATGCCGAGGACCCGAAATTCGGTGTCCAGGTAACCGATTCGGAATATGTGGCGGTCTCGATGCAGATTATGACTCGGTCGGGCGCGCCGGTGTGGGAGAAGCTCACCGACGGAACCGAATTCGTCAGGTGCCTGCACTCGGTAGGTATGCCGCTGAGCGATGGTCACGACGACGTCCCGTGGCCCTGCGACAAGACCAAGTACATCTCCCACTTCCCCGAGCACCGCGAGATCTGGTCGTACGGGTCCGGGTACGGCGGTAACGCGCTGCTGGGCAAGAAGTGCTATGCGCTGCGCATCGCCTCGGTGATCGGCCGCGACGAGGGATGGCTGGCCGAGCACATGCTCATCCTGAAACTCACCTCGCCCCAGGGCAAGACGCACTACATCGCCGCCGCGTTCCCGTCCTCGTGCGGCAAGACCAACCTCGCCATGCTCGAACCCACCCTGCCCGGCTGGAAGGCCGAGACCGTCGGCGACGACATCGCCTGGATGCGGTTCGGTGCGGACGGGCGGCTCTACGCGATGAACCCGGAGGCCGGGTTCTTCGGTGTCGCACCGGGCACCGGTGCCAAGACCAACCCGAACGCCATCGCCACCATCGAACGCGGCAATTCGCTCTTCACCAACACCGCCCGCACCGACGACGGCGACGTGTGGTGGGAGGGTCTGACCGACGAAGCTCCCGCACACCTGATCGATTGGCACGGCAAGGACTGGACACCGGCATCGGAAACCCCAGCCGCGCACCCGAACTCCCGATACTGCACGCCGATCGCGCAGTGTCCGTCTGTCGCACCGGAATGGGATGACCCTGCCGGGGTTCCGATCTCGGCGATCTTCTTCGGCGGCCGGCGTGCCACCACGATCCCGCTGGTCGCCGAGTCCTTCGACTGGGCGCACGGGGTGTTCACCGCCTCGGTGCTGTCCTCGGAGACCACGGCCGCCGCGGCGGGCAAGGTCGGCGTCGTGCGCCGCGACCCCATGGCCATGCTGCCGTTCCTGGGCTACCACGTCGGTGACTACTTCGCACATTGGCTGTCGCTGGCCGAGCGCGAGGGCGCGCGGCTGCCGAAGATCTTCCAGGTCAACTGGTTCCGGCGCAGCGCCGACGGCAAGTTCCTGTGGCCGGGCTTCGGCGACAACGTCCGCGTGCTCGAGTGGGCGCTCGAACGTCTCGACGGCGCCGCACCCGCACAGCGGACGCCGATCGGTTACGTGCCGACGCCGGACGCGCTGGATCTGCGTGGGTTGTCCGAGGCCGAGCGCGCTCTCGCAGCCGCGGCACTCGAGGTGAACCTCGACGAGTGGGCGACCGAAATCGGTTCCATTGACGACTGGTACGCCACCATCGGCGGCAACCGGCTGCCCGAACAGCTGCGCGAGCAGCTCGCCGCGCTGAAAATCCGCGTCGCCCAGGCACGTTCGACCGATACCGGGGTCGAGGCCAACTGATCGTGCGAGCTCTCCTACCCAGCTGGTCGGACTGGAGACCGGCACTCCGCTCCCCGGGCGCGGATCTGCTGTCCGGCTTGATCGTCGCGCTGGTCGCCCTGCCGCTCGCGCTCGGTTTCGGCATCAGTTCCGGACTCGGCGCGGCGGCGGGCCTCGCGACCGCCGTCATCGCGGGCGCGATCGCCGCGGTGTTCGGCGGCTCCCGATTCCAGGTCACCGGACCCACCGGGGCCATGACCGTGGTCCTGGTGCCGATCTTCCACCAGCATGGCGCGAGCGGGGTGCTGGCCGTAGGGCTGCTGGCCGGCATCGTGCTGGTGGGCCTCTCGGTGGCCGGTGTCGGGCGCGCAGTGCGCTACATGCCCGCCCCGGTGATCGAAGGCTTCACCGCGGGCATCGCGGTCGTGATTGCGCTGCAACAGTTTCCGTCCGCATTGGGCATCGCCCACGCACACGGGGAGAAGGTGTGGCAGTCCGCGGCCGATGCGGTGAGCCAGTTCTTCGCGCAGCCGCACTTCCTGGCGTTGGGGATCGCGCTGGTGGTCGCCGCGATCGTGCTGATCGGCGGGCGGTTGATGCCGAAGCTGCCGTTCGCTGTGCTCGCCGTGGCCGCCGCGACCGTCGCGGCGCGGGTGTTCGATCTGGACGTGGCACCGATCGGGACGATTCCGTCCGGATTGCAGGCTCCCGCACTCGGATTCCTGCATCCTGATCAATTGGGCTCGCTGCTCGCACCCGCGCTGGCGGTGGCGGCGCTCGCGGCGCTGGAGTCATTGCTGTCGGCCACAGCCGCCGACGCCATGGCCGTGGGCACTCGCCACAATCCCGACCGCGAACTGTTCGGGCAGGGCCTGGCCAATATCGTCGCACCCCTGTTCGGCGGGGTGCCCGCCACCGGCGCGATCGCCCGCACCGCGGTGAACGTGCGCTCGGGCGCACGCACCCGGCTCGCCGCGCTCATCCACGCGGCGATCCTGGCCGCCATCATCTATCTCGCCGCCCCGCTGGTCGCCTACATTCCGCTCGCCGCGCTGGCGGGGGTACTGCTGGCGACCACCGCTCGTATGGTCGAGACGGCATCGTTGGCCGCGATCGCGCGGGCATCGAAGGGCGATGCGGCGATCATGGTGGTGACCTTCCTCGTCACCGTGGCCCTCGACCTGGTCAGCGCGGTCGCCGTCGGTGTCGGCATCGCGGTCCTGCTGGCGCTTCGCGCGGTGGCGAAAGAGGCTCGGCTGCACCAGATCCCGCTCACCCCACCGGTCGACGACACCGATCACCTGACCGAGGAACACGATCTACTGCATGATCACATCGTGGCCTACCGCCTCGACGGGCCGTTGTTCTTCGCCGCCGCCCACCGATTCCTGCTCGAACTCGCCGAAGTGTCGGACGTCCACGTGGTGATCCTGCGCATGTCCCACATCACCGCCCTCGACACCACCGGTGCACTGGTGCTCAAGGACGCCATCGGCAAACTCGAGCACCGCCACATCGTCGTGCTGATGTCGGGACTGCGCGAGGACCACCGCCGGCGGCTGGCCGCCATCGGGGCCCTGCCCACCGGCGGCGCCGACCACCTGTTCGACCACACCCCCGACGCCATCGCCTGCGCCCGATACTTGGCGCCCACCCTCGCCGGAAGCACACCATGACCGAACCGGCCACACCCACTCTCACGCTGGATCATTCGAGGATTGGCGACCAACAGCAATGAGAAGGAGAGCGGCGACGTGCGTGTGACCCGAATCAGCCAGTTGCGAGGACCGATTCTGCTCTGCGCGGACTGCGATCTCCTGTGCCGCATTTCCGCGCTGGCGACGGCCAGCACCGTCTGCCCCCGCTGTGGAGCGGACAGCCTGAAGCACATCGGAACAGGAGAGCTGTTCGCAGCAGCCGCTCGGCAAGCATCCTGGGAACGCTCACCACGAGACGACGGTTCGACCGGTCGCCCGTGCGGGGCTGGTGTCGTTGGTGCGGGCGACCTCGTAACCGAGGAGATGTTCGGCTTCTTCGATGCCGCCCTGCAGGTCCCCGACGGCGTTGATTTTCGACAAGTCCAGACCGATGGTCACCAGGGTGAGCGCGATCTCGGGCGACACACCGGTGAGAATGACACCGGCGCCCATGAGCCCGGACGTGTCGACAGTTTGAACCAGATGGTTGGCGACCGACGAGTCGATGATCGGTACGCCGGTGATATCGATGACCACGAACTTGGCGCGGTTGGCACGAATCGCGCGCAGTAGCTGCTGGGTGAGCTGGTGGGCCCGTTGTCCGTCGAGCACGCCGATGATCGGCAGGATCAGCAACTGCTCACGGACCTTGAGCACCGGGGTGGATAGTTCCCGAATGGCTTCCTGCTGCTGGCGGATGACCCGCTCGCGCTCCTGCACGAAGGACACGCCCACAGTCCTGGCGATGCGGTTGGCGGCTGGTTCGTAGGTGTCGAGCACACGATTGAGCAGGTCGAAGTCGGACTGGTACTTCTCGAACAGGCTGCGTGCCAGCACATCCCGCAGCAACAGCACGATCCCGAGCACCTCATCGGTCTCCACGCCGCGCGGGATGATGCGCTCGGACAGACGGTGCGCATAACTCTGCAGCGCCTCGACCGCGCCGGTTTCGAGGACCGCGACGTAGTTGTCGTACACCGAGGTGGCCTCGGAGAAGATCTCCTCCGATGTCATCGCCGTCAACAGTCGGGCATCGGTGATGCGGTGTGCCCACTCCCTGCGCAGCACGGTCCGGTTCCGTCTCAAATGCTCAACCAACTGCGGCAGCAACGACTCCTCCTGCAACGGTGCAGCGACATCGGTCACCTTGGATGACGTCGTCGACATTCAGCATCCCCCGGGAATCCCAGCAGTGGCCCAGCAATCGTATCCCGCTCAGCCACCCGACTTCATCTCATATGCATTTGCTAAACTTAGCAAATAGTAAGGAGGTAAGAATGCGTTCGACGCCGATCAGCGCGCTGCTCCGCGGGCAGATCCTGCGTTGCCGCGACTGCGGCCTGCTGTGCCGGACTTCTGCACTGCGCCATGGAGACGACTCGTGCCCGCGATGTTCCGCAGACACGCTGATGAGCGTGAGTACCGGTAGGCCGTACAACGACTCGGAGCGATCTGCCTGATCGACAGCATGCTGATCTCAGCACAACGGGGCGAACGGCGGAACCACACTGCCCTCGACTGGAACCGCCACGACCACCCGGACAGTCCGGCGTTCTATTTCTACCCGCCACTTTTCGTGCAGCCGGAAGCATCTTCACCACGATGTCGCTCCGAGGTCGTGAAGGCGGTCAAAGAGTTTCTCTCCTTTGCCGCGGGATGGAGAGGGCAATCGCCTGGGCAGCCGCGGTCGAAGCATCGACCCGTCCTCCATCGCGTCCCACCGTGAGCACACCGTCCGATCGCCCCGACCGCGACCGGATGGTTCCCACACCCCTACAACGCCGACGTCAACCCAGGCCGAACCCGAGGCGCCGGGTACGGCCGCATCCTCGCGCGCAGCGGAATCAGCGATCACCGTCGGCACAGATCCAATCTATGCGAAGTATACACTTTCGAAATTATGCAATCAGCGTATTGATTCTAGCAGCCGGGCCATCGGCCACAGCCGGGCCCGCACCGGCAGCACACAACCGACGGCGATGAGCACGATCGGGGGCCGTCGCTGCCCGCATCCGAGACTCACCCACCGCCGCCGATGCGAATTTCGATGAACTGGTTGCTAAATATGGCAATGGCGAAATCACGCAGGCAGATGACTTTGGGCCCTTCCGGCAGCCCGCGGTCCTGGGCATCCTTGCGCTCGGAGCCGGGCGATTCGCAGTCCCGGGGCGAGTGAGGTGGACAGGGTGTTGCGTGCACGTGAGACGTGGTCGCCGGCGGCGTTTCCAGACATCGTTGTGCTCACCAACGGCCGCGTTCCAACCCTCGAACGGGAGAGAGTGGCGGGTTCGGTCGGCCGTTTGCTGATGCGCTGTCGAGTCGACGGGTCCGCCCGGATACGGATGACCGCGTCCGATTGCGATGGCGGACCAATTCTGGCGCAGGTCAATACCGAGCCGGCGGGCACGCCCGTGCGAGTGCAAACCATCATCCAGGGACATGGCGACGCCTTGCCGGTGCTCATACGCCTCGAGCGGCAGTTGCGAACCGTCCGCAAGGCGTGGTCACCACGGCCGTGGCCGGACCCGGCCCGAGCACCGTTGGATGCACCCGGTCCGGGGATTCTCGTGCGGCGCAAGACCGTTGCGTTGCACACGACTGAACCGCTCACCGCCGCACTCATCATGGACACGATGGATTACGACGTGCATCTGTTCACCGACGCCGAGACCGACCAGGAGGCGATCGTCTACCGCGCCCAGCCGTCCGGACTGCGACTGGCCCGCCAGCACCATGTCCATCCACCACGTGCCGCGGTGGCAGCAGGTGCCGCACCGATACCACTGACCACCTGTCCGCATCCCGCGCTCGCACTGACGGAGCCCGAGGCCGCCGACCGCGTTCGCGAGCACGGGCTGCCGTTCTTGTTCTACACAGACCTCGATACCGGACGGGGGCATCTCGTCTACCGCCGCTACGACACCGGCCTCGGCCTGATCAGGCCCGCCGTCGATGCCGCAACTATTCGATCGTGACCGAGGCCGCGACCAGCCGAGCCGCGCAACAGTTCTGAGCCTCCGCATCCCCAACGACGGCCAGCCGTTCGATGGCCACCGCAGCGACCCGGACCCGCTACAGGTCGTTTCCGGCATAAGCCAGGTTGAAGCTCTTATTGACCAATGGGAAATCCGGAACAATGGTGTCGCTCATGGCGACCGGCACCGCGGGCCAATTGAACCAGGACGGGTCGACGATCTTCGCGCGGGTCAGTATGCCCTCGTCGTTGATCTCGACGCGGTGCACTATGGTGCCGCGCCAGCCTTCCACGATGCCCACACCGCTGCTCGAACGCTCGATACCGCCGGCGGCGCACTGGAATTCCAGCGTTCCGCGATGAGCGCGCGCCAGTTCGGCGGTGAGGGTCGCCGAGCTCGCGAATTCGTCACGGCGCACGGCGTAACGGGCGAGCACATCGCCCCCATCGCCGGACACCTCGGTGACGGGCAGGTCGACGAAGGGGTGATCGAGACGGGCATCGGTGGCGAGGCCGCTGGCGCGGGCGACGTAACCGAGGCACCCGAGGGCGCGCGCATCGTCGGCGGCGAGTATGCCGGTGCCGGCGAAACGGTCGTAGACAACCGCGTTCCGCAGAGCCAGTTCGGCGACCTCGTCGAGGTCAGCCGCGATCGCCGCTAGCTCGGAAGGTACCGGAAGCGCCTGCAACGCAACGCCTCCGGGGTGGATCGCTCCGCGCAGCAAACGGTGGCCGGTGACGGTGGCGTTGATCCGCAGCAAGCGTTCGCGGATGCGCTGGGCGTGGGCGTTGGCCAAGCCGAAGCCGACATCGTTGGCCAGCGCCCCGAGATCGGCGGCATGGTTGTAGAGCCGTTCGAGCTCGATCAGCATCGCCCGCAACCGGTGGACATGCTCGGGAACGTCGATCCCGCACGCATCTTCGACGGCCATGCAGTGGGCCAGGGCGTGAGCGGCGGAGGTGTCACCGCTGATGCGCTCGGCCAAATCCACCGCGCCCAGCGCGGATCGGCCATGGAAGAGACGTTCGATGCCGCGATGGACGTACCAGAGCCGGGCTTTGAGCCGCACCACCGTCTCCCCGACCACCGAGAACCGGAAATGGCCGGGTTCGATCAGGCCGGCGTGTACGGGACCGACCGGGATCTCATATACGCCATCACCGGCGACGGTCAGGAACCGCAACTGTCCCGAGCCTCCGAAATCGGGGACTTGCGCGGCGTCGTTCCGCATGGGATGCCAGTCCTCGGGCCAGTGCGCATGCCGCACGAGCCGCCGGGCCCGCGGGTGGCCGAGCAGCCGAATCCCGTACAGGTCCATCATCTCCCGCTCGAATCGCCCGGCAGGAAAGGACATGTACGCCAGCGATCGCAACGCCGGTTCGGTTGCGGGCAGCAGGAATTCCAGCTCGATGCGGCGATCGGGCCGCCCGGCCA
This sequence comes from Nocardia sp. NPDC059764, assembly GCF_042732555.1. NCBI lineage: Bacteria > Bacillati > Actinomycetota > Actinomycetes > Mycobacteriales > Nocardiaceae > Nocardia > Nocardia sp. NPDC059764. The sequence goes on along the minus strand of NZ_JBHWHH010000013.1, from coordinate 42,345 downwards.
GGAACAGGTACACGATGCGCAGTGCCGGCCCGTCGTCGTGGGCGGCGACCAGGGCCAGCCGGTAGCCGTCGCCGAGGAGTTCTTCGGCGGTATAGGCGAGTTCGTCGCCGGACACGATGCGGCGCAGCCGCGGCGGGAAGGTCATCGCATCACCTGGGTTGCGGCGGTGGTGAACAGATCGATCAGCGGCCCGGCGGTGATGCCGAGTATCAGCGCCGCGATGATGCCGATGACGAGTGTCGTGGCCACGGAGACGGGCACGAGGATCGGTGGCGCGTCGGCCGGTGTGCCGCCCAGCAGGATTCGGCTGGAGTTGCGGACGAGCGCGGCGTAGGCGATGGCTATCAACACCACGGCCAGGGCGAGCGCCCAGGCCAGGCGGGCGTTGGTGAGCGCGCGGGCGATGGCCAGCTCACTGGCGAACATGGCGAAGGGCGGCAGGCCCACCAGGATCACCATGCCGGTCGCGAAAGCTGTTCCCACGAGCCGGGATCGAGAGATCACCCCCGACATGGCGGCGATCGCGGTGGAGTCGTGGGCAGCCTGCAGCGGCCCGGTGGACAGGAACAGCACGGTCTTGCCGATGCCGTGCGCGAGGACGTGCAGCAGCAGCGCCGCGATCGCGAGCTCGGTGCCCGCCGCGGCGGCGATCGCGATCAGCCCCATGTTCTCCATCGACGAATAGGCCAGCATCCGTTTGACATCCCGGGTCACCGTCAGCATGAGCGCGGCGATCAGCAGCGTCGCCAACCCCACGATCAGCAGACCGGACCGGAGGAAGCCGGGGCCGGTGGCGGGGTCGACGATCGCCTTCAGACGCAGCAGCACCGAGAACGCCACCGACAGCAGCACTCCGCTCATCAAGGCGGACACCGGGGCCGGCGCTTGGCTGTGCGCATCGGCGAGCCAGGTGTGGAACGGCACCAGACCGACCTTCGCGCCGTAGCCGACGAGGAGCAAGGCTCCCGCGATCCGGGTGACGGCGGGGTCGAGCCGGTCGGCGCCGGCGCGCAGCATGTCCAGATCCAGGGCGTGCTCGGTGGGCGCGCCCGCATGGCGGGCGGCGAAGTACAGCAGCACGGTGCCCAGGAAGGCGACGACGATGCCCACCGAGCAGATCACCACGTACTTCCAGGTCGCCTCCAGCGCGGACCGGGTGCGGCGATGCCCGACCAGAAAGGCCGTGACGATGGTGGTGGCTTCGACGGCCACCCAGGTAACGCCGATATTGTTGGCGCACACCGCGATAACCATGGCCGCCAGGAACGCCGGAACCAGCGCGGCGTAGATCCGAGCCCCGTCCGCGTCGGTGTGACCGTGGGCGAGTTCGGCGTCGATGTAGCCGATCCCGGCCCAGGCGGCCAGGGTACCGACCACACCGATGACGCCCAGCATGGTCACCGACAGGGCATCGGCGCGCAGCAGACCGTCCACCAGCACATGCTCGGTGGCATGGAGTCGAATTCCGAGGAACGTGGCGCATCCGAGCACCGTCGCCGCGCTCGCGGCGGTGAACACGGCGGTGGCGCGCCGCCATCCGAACAACAGTCCGGCCAGCGCGGCGGCGACCGGGGTGAGGATCGCGATCAGGATCAGTGCGGTCATCAGTCGTGCAGCTCCCGCAACTGGTCCAGGTCCGCACCACCGAAGGCGCGCCGCAGTCGGCCGGTGAGGACCCCGATCACCGCGACGGCGAAGAACACATCGAGCGAGACGCCCAGCTCGACGATCAACGGCACCCCGGCGGTGAGCAGGAACGCGGTGGCCGCGATCCCGTTGTCCAGCATGAGGAATCCAGCCGCCTGTGAAATCGCGTGACGACGGGTGGCCATGACGAACAACGCGATGAGCACGACCGCGAACGCGGCGGGCACCGCCGCGGTCTCCGATCCCAGTTCGAGCGCGACCAGCGGCCGGGTCACGGCCAAGGCCACCACGGTGAGCACGGCTGCGACCAGTAGCGACGAGGCGGTGTTCACCAAAGGCGTGGCCTCGCGGTACTCGCGCCGCTCCGCGCCGGCGACCCGAGCCAGCAGCAGTGGCAGCGCCACGGCCCGCAGGCCCAGCACCACGACGCCGACCACGATCAGGGCGAGATCACCGCGGTGCAGTCCCTGCACGAACGGGATCACCGCGAGCGCGACCCCCTGCACCGCGAGCAGGCGTGTGATGGCCCGCAGGTCGCGCCGCCACACGACGAACACCGCCGCCAATACCAAACCGCCGGCGGCGAAATCGAGCACACTGACATACACCGAATCGGTCACCGATGCTCCGTTCTGTCGAATCACCCATGCGGGGCGAAGAAGTTCGCCGCCGTCACCGCCAGCAAGGCCAACAGGAACGAACCCGCCAGCAGCTCCGGCACCCGGAACAACCGCAGCTTCGCGATGAACACCTCCGCCGCCGCCAGCGCCACCGCCAGCACCGTCACCTTCACCGCGATGGCGAGCACCCCGACCACCACGGCCGGCACGCTCGGGACGGCGCCCGCGATCCCCCACGGCAGGAACAGGTTTGCCAGCAGCGCCAGCAACACTGTCAGCCGCATAGCGCTCGCCCACTCGATCAGCGCGAGTCTCGGACCGGCGTACTCGAGCACCATTGCCTCGTGCACCATCGTCAATTCCAGATGGGTGGCCGGATTGTCCACCGGCAGCCGCCCGGTCTCCGCGATGATCACGATCACCAGTGCCGCCGCGGCCAGCAGCCCCGCCGGTGACGCCACCCGGCTCGGATGGTCGAGCGTATTCGCCACCAGCGCACCGAGATTCGACGAACCCGCCGGAACGGACAGGGCGAACACCGACAACAGGATCGTTGGTTCGACCAGGGCGGCGATGACGGTCTCACGGCTGGCTCCCATACCGCCGAACGCGGTACCGGTGTCCAAGCCCGCCAGCGTCAAGGCGACCGTCCCGAGAAGCAGCAACCCGACCACGGCGAACAGGTCGGCCGCACCGTCGAGCGGTGAGCCGGTCGCCACCAGCGGCGCGACGGCCGCGATCAGCAGCGTCGTGCCCGCGAGAATCGCTGGGGCGAACGCGAATACGAGCGTAGTGCCTTCCGGGGTGATCGACTGCTTGGCGAGCTGCTTGCGCAGATCCCGCCATGGCTGCCATATCCCGGCTCCGGCGCGGCCCTCGGCACGCGCCCGCACCTGCCGCATCACACCGAGTACCACGGGAGCACCGGCGATCACGAGGCCGATCTGCGCGACGCCGGCCGCGTAGGACATCACCGTCACCTCGCCACCACCAATGCGATCAGCACGCCGATCGCGCCGTAAGCCAGATACAGATGCACACTGCCGGTGTGGGCGCGCGCCACCACCAGCGCCATGATTCGGACAGCCCGGATGACGGGCCGATACAGCCGCGTCTCCACCGTGTCCGAAATCCGTGCCCGGTAGGCGACCTTCTCGACCAGATAGCGGGATTCGGCCAGGTGCGTGATCTCGATGTCGGTGTCGGGGCGCAGCACATCATCGAACACCCGCTGCATCGGTTCGCCGAAGGACGTTGCCGTGTACTGCATCCGGGCATTCGGCTGATCCGCACCGCACGACCACAACGGCAATACTGCCGGGGCAGGCCGCCGTGCCGACCGCCACCGAGTCACCGCGACCGCCGCGAGCACCGCCACGGCCAGCGCGCCCGCGATCACCGGAGGCGCAATCGACCCCGCCAGGCCCGGAAGCCGCACCGTCACACCGAAACCGGTGAACTCCGCCGCGCGGGAGGTCGGCAGCACCTCGAGCACCCGGCGCAGCACGGGGCCGACCACCAGCGGAGCCACCCCCAGCCCGACGCAGGCGCTCGCCGCGACCAGCATTCCCGCGCGCATGGAGATCGGGGCCTCACGGGCACCGGACGCCGCGTCCGAGCGCGGACGGGCCAGGAACCCTACGCCGAACGCCTTCACCATCGTCGCGACTCCCAGGCCGGCGGTCAACGCGACCGCTCCGACCGCGAGCGGTGCGGCCAGGGTCACCATCGGGTCGTCGTGCGGCGCGGAGTGAATCAACGATTGCACCAGCAACCATTCACTGACGAACCCCGCACCCAGCGGCAGTCCCGAAGCGCCGAGCGCGGCGATGCCGAACAATGCCGTCGTCACCGGCATCCGCCGGGCGAGTCCGCCCAACTGGTCGAGATCACGCACGCCTGTCGCGGCGAGCACCGACCCGGCGGCAAGGAAACCGAGGCATTTGAAGGCGGCGTGTGCCATCAGGTGCAACATCGCCGCCGCCGTCGCCACCGTCGCGGCGCTGGTCGCGCCCGCATCGCTGAGCAGCACCGCCGCGCCGATCGCCAGGACCACCAAACCCATGTTCTCGGTGGTCGAAAACGCGAGCAGCCGTTTGAGATCCGTGGCCACCGAGGCCTGCAGCACGCCGTAGAGGGCGGTCGCGCCGCCGAGCACCAGGAGCACCAGGCCCCACCATCTGGGCGCTGGTGCGAACAGCATCACGTCGAATCGGACGATTCCGTAAATGCCGAGGTTCACCATGGCCGCGCTCATCAGCGCCGACACCGGGCTCGGTGCCTCCGGATGCGCCCGTGCAAGCCACGCGTGCAGCGGGACCAGGCCTGCCTTCGAGCCGAAACCCGCGACCGTGAGCGCGAACACGGTCCCCCGGACGCCCTCCGGCAACCCGGTGATCTCGGTGAAACGGTCGGCGCCGCCCGCAGCAGCGGCGGCCACCAGCAGGCCGAGCAGGATCGCGGCAAACCCGAGCTGGGTCATGACCGCGTAGAAGACGCCCGCACGCCGGGCCGCGGCACGGCGATGTTCGGCCAGCACCAGAATCAGCGAGGCGACGGCCATCGACTCCCACAGCAGCAAGAACGTCGTGACCGATCCAGCGGCCGGCACCACCAGCATGGCCGCCACGAACACCGGCAGGATCAGCAGCGGAAACGGCTCCATGTGGCCACGCGCATACCCGATCAGATAGATGCCGACGGGTACCGCCACCGCACCGGTCAACGCCGTGAAGAACCCGCCGACCCGGTCGAGGTCCAGGTACACCCCCGACAGCGGCAGCAACCAGCCGATCGTCACCGAGCGCGACGCACCGAAAACACCGGCGAGCCCAGCCACGACACCCACGACGCCGAGCAGCGCCGTGACGGCACCGGCCGCCACCGCATCGAGCCGGTTACGCCGCCCGGTATCCGGCGCGTGAGAGGAGGTGTCGACAACCGTCGGGGCGGTCATCGCCCGGTCACCGAACGCAGCGCGGCGACGATACGGTCCGGCGACGGCGGACAGCCGGCGATCTCCACATCGACGTCGACCACCTCACCGACCGCGCCCACCACTCCGTAGGCGTCGGCGAACACTCCGCGGTGCAACGCGCAGTCCCCGCAGGCGATCACCAATCGCGGCGCAGGCGTCGCGGCATGGGTGCGGCGCAGCGCCTCGGCCATATTGCGGGTCACCACGCCCGTCACCAGCAGCGCATCCGCGTGTCGCGGAGACGCGACCAGTCGCGCGCCGTACCGCTCGGCGTCGTACACCGGCCCGAACGCCCCGGAGATCTCGACCTCGCACCCGTTGCACGACCCGGCGTCGACATGCCGGAGTTGCAGTGAACCACGCACGGCCGCGGGCGCTTCCTCCAATGTGGGCGCCGCCGGGACCGGTTCGGCCACGCGGCCGACCCGCAGAATTTTCCGCACCCAGCTCACGGCGCGCTCTGTCGTTCGCTCATCGCGGTCATCCGGCCGCATACGGATCCATCAGACACAGTTAGAGGTCTACCAGACCACGATCAGCAATCTCTCCGATTTCGAATACACGCAATCAGTTCGCCGGTCCGAGCCACCGGCCGGCAAGTCGACTTCTTCGGAATCCTGCATCTCCTGAACCGCACGTACCACCCGGCCGCTGGCGAGCCTGGCTGATCAACCCCTGGGGGGCGCATCGGCCCGGCCGCCGACCTCGAACCCTCAACCAGGCCGCGCGAGGCCGGATCGACTTGGACAACCTGCCGTGGGCGGCCGCCATACAGGTCAGCGCGCAGTGGATCCGTTACACCACAGCAACTTTCGTTGAGCGCGAGTTCGGGTATGCGGTAGCGCGAGCAGATGCCGGCCACGCCGAACCCGGCCGCATGGACGGACCGACCCTCGTCCATGTACGTGCGTCCCTCGCCGAAGTAGCCCAGGCGTTGGAAGCCAGCACCGGCGAGACCCACCCACTGGCACGACTCGCCGCCGGCATGTGACTGCACCCAAGTCCTTCACCGCTTCGGTTCCCCCTGTGACCGCAGCACCGGCTCAGAGTGACGGCATGATCCCGAAACCTGTGCAAGATCGCTCATACGAAGGGACTGAAGTAACGTGCCATCACATGAGTGAGAACTTGGCGGGTAAGAGTGCACTGGTCACCGGGGCGAGCCGGGGTATCGGGTTCGCGGTGGCGGCGGAACTGCTGGCTCGGGGGGCCAATGTGGTGATCTCCGCTCGGAAGCCCGAGCCGCTGGAGGAAGCGGCGGAGAAGCTGCGGGGGCTGGGGCACGCGGGGAAGGTGGTGGCGGTCGCTGGGAATTCCGGGGATGCGGCGGCTCGGGCCGAGCAGGTCGCTACCGCGGTGGCGCAGTTCGGGTCGCTGGACGTGCTGATCAACAACACCGGCATCAATCCGGTGTACGGGTCGCTCATGGAGGCCGACCTGGAAGCCGTACGCAAGATCTTCGACGTGAATGTCGTTGCGGCGCTGGGGTATGTACAGGAGGCGTACAAGGCCTGGATGGGTGCGCACGGCGGTGCGGTGGTGAACGTGGCCAGCGTCGCGGGGCTGCGGTCGACCGGCGTGATCGCCGCGTACGGGGCGTCGAAGGCGGCGCTCATTCGGCTCACCGAGGAACTGTCGTGGCAGTTGGGGCCGAAGATCCGGGTGAACGCGGTGGCGCCCGGCGTGATCAAGACCAAGTTCGCCGACGCGCTGTACTCGGCGGACGAGGAGGCTGCGGCGGCGGTCTACCCGATGAAGCGGCTCGGGTCGCCGGAGGATGTGGCGCAGTTGATCGGGTTCCTCGCGTCCGACGAGTCGGCGTGGATCACCGGGACGACGATCCGCGTGGACGGCGGCCTGCTGGCCACCGGCGGCATCTGAGCGTCGGAATCGAAAAGACGTGCCCGGCACCGGGATTCGGTGCCGGGCACGGTCATGCCGGGGAGAACATCGCCGGTCAGCGGAAGGCGAGGGCGCCGAGAGTGTCGCTGTTGCGGTACTGGAGGTACTTGCTGACGGTGGCCTCGTCGACCGCCGCGGTGGCGGTGGCGACAGTGACGACGACGAATTTGCTCTGGCTGCCGTCGCGCCACTTGCCGGTCTCGAAGTCGGCGATGTAGCTGCCGTCGGGCAGCTCCAGGTCGGTGTCCTCGAACTGGTTGTGCGCGGCGGACGCCTTGGCGTCGTCGGACATGGTGAGGACCAGCTGGGTGAGCATGAGCCCGCCGCTCTCGGCCTTCCACGCCATGGACGAGGCGCGCTTGCAGCCCAGGCCGGTCATCTTCCCGGCCTTCTCGATCGGGGCGCAGGAGTCGAAGTCCTGGCCGGTCACGTAGGTGGCGTGCAGGGCGACGTCACCGAGCTTGAAGTTCCAGTCCTTGCCGTACTCGGTGTAGCTGAAGCGGCTGCCACCGGGCGCGGCCTTGGAGGTGGTCGCGGTGGTCCGGGGCGGGGCCGAGGTGGCGGGCACCAGGGTCGGGCTCTCGGTAGTGGAGGTGGCGCCGGCCTGGGTGGCGTCGTCGCCGCCGGAGACGAGCACGATCGCGCCGACCGCCACCGCCAGCAGCACGACCGCGCCCAGCACCACGCCGATGATCAGCCCGGTGTTCGACTTCGGCTGCTGCGGCGGATAACCCGGCTGCTGCGGGAAACCGGGCGCGGGCGGGAAGCCAGGCTGGCCGGGCTGCTGCTGGCCGTACGCCAAGCTCTGCGCGAACCCCGGCGGCTGCGTGTACCCGGCGTCCTGCGGTTGTCCCGCCTGCGGATATCCCTGCTGCGCGGGCCAATTCGTCTGTGTCGGCTGCCAGCCCTGGTCGACCGGCTGCTGCCCCGGCCATCCGGGCTGCTGCACCTGGTGCCCACCGGTCCCCTGGGCGGGCTGATCCCACCACGCGGCATCCGACTCGCCGGGGCGCGGCTGCCGGTGGACAGTGGGATCGCCCCCGGATCCGGCTGGTGGATACGTCATCTGATCACCTTTCGCGGACGGCCCGAGCCCTCCCCGGCCCGGCATTCGATTCCCGAAGCGTATGCGGGCGATCCGGCATGATCCAATCACGGGGTGACCGAGGATCTGCTCATCTGCGGCGCGGGCCCGGCGGGACGAGCCCTCGCCCACCGCGCCCTGGCGCACGGGCTGACGGTCACCGTGGTCGATCCGCACCCGCGCCGACGCTGGAAGGCCACCTATGCGGCGTGGGCGGACGAGCTGCCCGCCTGGGTCGGCGACGCGGCGATCGCGACGCGGATCGAACGGCCCGTCGCCTGGACGACCCGCCGCATCGAGATCGATCGATCCTATCTCGTGTTCGACACTGCGGCACTTCAGGATTCGCTCGACATCTCCGGCGCACGCCTGATCCAGGACTCCGTCACCGCCATCGACATCGCGGCCCGCCACCGCCACGACGGACCGGACCTCCCCTCGGTGCGACTCGCCTCCGGCCACACCCTCCCGGCGGGCCGGGTCGTCGACGCGCGCGGCATCCCCCGCTCGCCCGCCCTGGCCGAGCAGACGGCGTACGGCGTGATCATCGACCGCGCCCACTACCCCGACCGGGACTCCTTGTTCATGGACTGGCGTGAAGACAACGGTGCGGCCCCGACCGACCCGCGCTCGTTTCTCTACGCGGTTCCCCTGGACGACGACCGCATCCTCCTGGAAGAGACCTGCCTCGCCGGACGCCCGGCCCTCGACCAACACGCGCTCGAGGCCCGCCTGACCCATCGATTGCGTTCCCGCGGAATCACTCTCACCGGCGCCGAACCCGTCGAACGCGTCCGTTTCCCCGTCCAGGGCGGCAAGCCGAACCGGTCCACGTTCGGCGCGGCGGGAGCCTTCACTCACCCCGCGACCGGTTACAGCGTCGCCACGTCACTGCGCCTGGCCGACACCGTCCTCGCCGGAGAATCGGTGTGGCCCGCCTCGGCCCGAGCCGTACACCTGTTGCGCCAGGCCGGATTACGCGCCCTGCTGGCGCTTCCGCCCGCCGAGCTGCCGCTCTTCTTCGACGCCTTCTTCGCGCTGCCGGTCCCCGCCCAGCGGGCCTATCTGTCCGGCCGCGACGATCTTCGCGGCACCGCGGCGGCCATGGCGGCACTGTTCGCGGCGCTGCCCTGGCGGCTACGGCGCGTCCTCGCGGCCCGGGTCGCCCTCCCGACCAGATAGCTCTCAGATCAGGTAGGGGATCATCGCCTTGCGGTCGCTCGGATAGTCCTCGAACCGCTCGCGGTACCACCGATGCGTGGACACCGCCCGCGGCAGCAGGTTGGCCACGGTGAACAATACGAACACCAGCCCCGCCCACGTCCACGACATGAGCGCCCACCCCACCCACAGCACCAGCTCGCCGAAGTAGTTCGCGCTCGACACCCAGCGGAACGCGCCGCCGTAGGGGATGCGGTAGCCGGTGAATCCGTCACTGCGCAAGGCGGTCAGCGCGCGGTCGGCATGGAAGTTGATCGCCCACCCCGCCACGGCCACGACCAGTCCGACGAGGAAGCGCGGGTCGGTGAACCATCCGGAGTCCCGCAGGTGCTGCGCGTCGGCGACGGCGTATCCGTTGACGAACCCGTTGGCCGCGTTGAACACCATTCCGAACGCGATCCCGTACACGGGAAATCCCTTGCTGGACGCTCGCAGCAGCGGATAGATCAGCCCGCGATAGAGGTAGTGCACCTGCCACAGCGCGTAGAGCACCACCGCCGGGGGCTGCGGATCCTTCACGACCAACCAGAACGTGACGGTGAACGCCCACCACTGCGGATTCTCGAACAACAGCCACGCCCACGGCCCGCGCACCGCGAATCGCTCACCGTCCTTGGCGAACCGCCCGTAGGGGTTGGTGTAGCCGAACCCGCTGGCGAACGTGATCACCGTGAGGATGATCAGAAGCTCGAGCACGAAGTGAAAAGCGTCCCGCATGCCTAGTACATACCCTCCTTCGTCCCGGTAAACAATCAAGCACTTGCTTGGTATCAGCCGGTTCGCTATGAACAGTGAGTAGCAACCGAGGAGGAATCGTGGACGACTTCAGTCATCGAGCGGGCGCCGCGCTGGTGCTCGGCGCGAGCGGCGGGCTCGGTGGAGCGTGCGCGCGGATGCTCCTCGAACGCGGCAGCGACCTCGCCCTGACCTACTACCGCTCCCCCGGCGCACTCGATGGGCTCCGGTCCGCCGCGGCAGCGGGCGGACGCCGCGCCGCCACCTGGCAACTCGACCTCGCCGACTCCGCCCGCACCGGTGAGGTGGTCGCGCAGGCGGCCGAGCAACTCGGCGGCATCCACACCCTGATCTACGCGGCGGGCCCGCACGTGCCGATGCGTCACCTCAGCAAGGTCGAACCGGCCGACTTCCGCAGCCAGATCCTCGACGACGTGTCCGGATTCTTCAATGCCGTCCACGCGGTCCTCCCGCACCTGCGGGCGAGCAAGGGCAGCATCGTCGCCATCACCACCGCCGGAACCGCGCGATTCCCCGTGCGGGACGGCATGTCCATCGCCCCCAAGGGCGCGGTCGAGGCTCTGGTGCGTGGAATCGCCGCCGAGGAGGGCAGATTCGGTGTGCGCGCCAACTGTGTCGGCCCGGGCATGACCACAGACGGCATGGCCGACCGCCTCATCGCCTCCGGCGATCTGGACGACCACGCCCTCGAAGTCACCAGGAACAACATCCCGCTGCGCCGCTTCGGCGACGCCCAGGACATCGCCGAGGCGGTCTGCTTCCTCGCCTCGGACCGCGCCGACTTCATCAGCGGCCAGAAGCTGGACATCGACGGCGGCTACAGCGTCTAGCCGCCCAGGACGAGGACAACCCCATGACCGATCACGCCGAGCAGATCCGATCACTGCTCGCCCACCTGTCCCATCTCGCCGACGAAGGGCCCATCGCCGACTATTTCGAGCACTACACGGCGGACGCCGTCTGGGAGCGCGCGGGCGACCCGCAGTCCGGCGTCGCACCGCAGATCTTCCGGGGCGCAACGGAGATCGCCGCCAGTGCGCAGGCCCGGCGCGATGCGGGCATCGCCGGTCCGGGAACCAGGACCCGGCACGTGACGAGCTGCACGGTCATCACGCTGCTGGGACCGGATTCCGCACGGGCGGAGTCTGTTTGGCAGTTCTTCGCCGACACCACGACCGCGCCCCGCCTGGCCGGCATGGGCAGATACCACGACACCCTGGTCCTGGTCGACGGCCGCTGGCGCGTCTCGGTCCGCTCCATCACCAACGGCTGACACCCAAACCGTCCAAATCGCATGTTCCGCGCGTTCGCCAGTGGTTTCCTGGATCCAGTCCAGTACCCCGTATGACGGGAGGTTCCACCGATGTTCGGGCTTCCAGCGACCGGGCACAGTGCCCTGGCGGTAATGAGTGAGGATGCGGCGAATCGGGCGTTACGGGAGCATGCGGATTGTCCGATCACCGTGTGCCCGGCCAAGTTACAGGCCAAGACGTATCTGGTGCGGATGGGCAGACCACCGCGGCGGCCGCCTCGGGATTGAGCGCGGGAACCGCTGACCCCTCATCGGTCAGCGGCTCCCGGCGCGGGGTGGGTGGTCACGGTGGGATCCAGGACCGGAAGCTGGACGGTGAAACGCTCGATCACCCCTCCGGCGGGCAGCGCGGAGCCGCAGTGCCCGTGCGGGGTCCACGGCAGGGCTGCGGCCGGGGCGGCGATCATGCGATCCAGCTCCAATCATGGTCGGGGTCTTGGTATTCCAGGCCGATCCAGCCGTCGTAGCCCGCGGAATCCAGGGCCGCGAACAGGGCTTCGAAGTCGAGGGTGCCGGTGCCGGGGCGGCTACGGGCGGGGGCGTCCGCGATCTGGACGTGCCCGAACCGATCGGCGTAGGTGGCGATCACGGCGAACAGGTCTTCGCCCATCCGGGCGAGATGGTAGAGGTCGCAGAGGAATCGGAGGTTCGGCGCGCCGACCTCGTCGATGACCCGGATCGCGTGGGCGGCGGAGACGATCGGATAGTCGGGCGACTCGATCGAATTCAGCGCCTCGAGCACGACCTGCGCGTCGATGCGCGCGGCGGCATCGGCGGCCAGGCGGAGGTTCCCGAGGGCGAGCTCATCCTGCACCCGAGGGTCCACATCCGGAATCCGGTTGCCGTACAAGGCATTCAGGGACCGGCAGCCCAGCTGTTCGGCCATGCCGACGGTGACGTCGATATTGTCCCGGAACTCGGATTCCCGCCCGGGCACCGAGACCAGGCCGCGGCCCGCGGGCACCAGGTCGATGAAGTTGAGACCGATGAGCCGCACACCGGCGTCGGAGACGGCGGAGACGAACGCGTCGACCTCCTTGTCCCCCGGCACCGGGTTCTCGCCGAACGGCCACCAGAATTCGACGGCGTCGAACCCGGCCGCCTTCGCCGCCGCCGGACGTTCCAGCAGCGGCAGGTCGGCGAACAGGATCGAGCAGTGCGCGTCGAATTTCCGGAGAGCTCCGTCGGCGGTGTACTTCATCGTGTCGATTCCTCCCGGTAGGTGTGCCAGCTGCCGTAATCGGTGATGTCGATGAGCTGCGGGTCGGAGATGACCGGTCGCCGCAGCAGCATGGACAGCACCGAGCGGTTGTCGACCAAGGCAATCACACCGAGTTCCAGTTCCGGCGGCTCGGCCGGGAGCAAGCGGTTGCGCAGCACCTCCATCGGCACGTCGAACAGTTCACCCGTGATCGGCGCACCGCCGTAGGCGACGGGGTGCAGGCCGGGGAAACGGTCGCCGACCGAATAGAACCGGTACTGCGGCGCGGTGGTGACCTCCCCGACGCAGGGCGCGCCCTCGAGCAGGTAGTTCAGGGGTTCGCCGCGCATGGCATCCCCGTTCAGGAAGATCAAAGGCATGACCGTGGGCTCCTCATCGGGTCGGCGGGGCGGGTCAGACGGAGAGCCGCAGGGCGTCCGGGGAGTCCGGCACGATCACCTCCGGCACCGCGACCGCGTCGCGGTGGATCGGTCCGCCGTAGGCGCCCAGGGATATCCCGGTGCCCCCACGGCGGACCGCCACGATCTCGGCGGCGATGGAGACTGCCGTCTCCTCGGGAGTGCGGCCGCCGAGATCCAGTCCGATGGGCGACTTCAGCCGCGCCAGTTCGGCATTCGTCATCCCGACCGCGAGCAGCCGCTGGAGGCGGTCCTCGTGCGTGCGCCGGGATCCCATCGCACCCACGAACGCCACCGGCAGGCGAAGCGCCACTCGCAACAGCGGCACATCGAATTTGGCGTCGTGGGTGAGTACGCAGACCACGGTCCGGGCGTCCACCCGGGTCCGGGCCAGATATTTGTCCGGCCATTCCACGACCACCTCGTCGGCGTCGGGGAAGCGCGCGGGGGTCGCGAAGACCGCCCGCGCGTCACACACCGTGACGTGGTAGCCGAGGAATTTGCCGATCCGGGCCACCGCGGCCGCGAAGTCGATCGCCCCGAAGACGATCATCCGCGGCGGCGGCACATGCGATTCCACGAAGACCGTGATCTCCTCGTCGCCGCAACCGACGGTTCGCACCGCCGTCGCGCCGGCGTCGAGCATGGCCTGGGCTTCGGCGATCACGCGATCGTCGAACTCGTGACCGGAGTTCCACCAGGTGCCCAGCGCCATCACGGCGCCGCTGTCGAGGTCGCGGACCATGGCCACGGCCTCCCCCTCAGCTCGCAGGACCTGTTCCACCGCGGTGCGGTTGGCTTCGGTCACCGACTGGACGAACACCTGGATCGTTCCGCCACAGGTCAATCCGACGGCGAAGGCGTCGGTGTCGCTGTAGCCGAAGGTCTCCCGGATGGTGGCGCCGGTGGCCAGCGACTCACGGCACAACTCGTAGACCGCGCCCTCGACGCAGCCGCCGGAAATGCTCCCGACGACGGTGCCGTCGGCGTCCACGGCCAGGGCCGCGCCGATCGGCCGCGGCGCGGAGCCGCCGATCCCGATGATGGAGGCCACGGCGTAGTCCTTGCCCGCCGCGTGCCATTCCAGTAGTTGTGCCGCGATGTCGCGCATGGCTAGCCTCCCAGGGCCGATTCGATGCCGTTGATACCGAAGTAGGCGACGAAGACGACGCTGACCACGGCCACCAGCCAATGGATTTCGCGGTACTTCCCGCGAGCGAGCTTGATCACGGTGTAGGCGATCAGGCCCGCGCCGACACCGTTGGTGATCGAGTAGGTGAAGGGCATGAGCACGATCGTGATGAAGGCCGGCACCGCGACCTCGAGATCGTTCCAGTCGATCTTGCGGGCCTGCGTCATCATGAGCGCGCCGACCAGCACCAGGGCCGGAGCCGCGGCCTGGATCGGCACCACGGCCGCGATCGGTGTGAAGAAGATGGCGGCGCAGAACAATCCACCGGTGATCACGCTGGCCAGACCGGTACGGGCGCCCTCACCGACACCCGTCGCGGACTCGACGTACACGGTGGAGCCCGCTCCGCCGGACAGGCCGCCGACGATCTGGGCGACACCGTCGGTGGTCAGGATCTTGCCCATGCAGGGCACCTGACCCTTCTCGTCGGTCAGGCCCGCCTCGTCACAGACGCCGAAAACGGTTCCCATGGCGTCGAAGAAGCCGGTCAGCACCAAAGTGAACAGCACCACGGTGGCGGTCACCGCGCCCGCGCCGGCGAAGCCGCCGAACAGGTCGAGGTGGCCGATCAGACCGAAATCGGGAGAGGCGAACAGCGACTTCGGCTTCTCGGGGACGACGGTCCCCCACGCCTTCGGATCGACCTCCGCCATGGCGTTGACCACGATCGCGAGCACCGTGGAGATGGCGATGCTGATCAGGATCGCGCCCGGCACCTTGCGGATGAACAGCGCCAGCATCAGCAGCAGGCCGATCGCGAAGATCACGGTGGGCCAACCGGCCAGATGCCCGTCCACGCCGAGCGTCACCGGCGGACCGCCGGGCGCGCCGTGGCCGACGACCCCGGAGGAGACCAGGCCGATCATGGCGATGAACATGCCGATGCCGACGCCGATGGCGTTCTTCATGGCCAGCGGAATGGCGTTGATGATCATCGTCCGCAGGCCGGTCGCGGCCAGGATGACGATGACGATGCCCATCAGCACCACCAGGCCCATGGCCTGCGGCCAGGTCATGTGCGGCGCGGCCTGATAGGCGACCACGGGGACCAGTCCGAGACCGGCGGCGAGCGCGAGGGGCACATTGCCGACCAGGCCCATGAGGACGGTGGTCAGACCGGCCGAGAAGGCGGTCGTGGTGGTGAGCTGCGCGATGCTGAGCTTGTCGCCGTGTGAGTCGGCGACGCCGCCGAGAATTAGCGGGACCAGCAATATGACATACGCCATAGCGACGAATGTGGTGATGCCGCCACGGATTTCACGGGTTATGGTGGTCTTGCGCTCCGATAGCCTGAAGAACTTCTCGAGCGCGGACCCCCCGGTTTCCGGGGTAGTGATCGGTGACTGAGTCTGGGTCATGGCTGCCCTCCTATGGGCGTAGCCGACCAGCGGCCCGGGGTGCTGGGTAATCCCGGGCCGCGGATTCGGTGATGCTTGTTGTGGGGTCCCTACCGCGCTCCGCCTAGCCGCGGAGCGCGGTCTGCCCCTGTTAGTCAACTGTTCCGGATGATGTCTTCCGGACGCACGGGCACGCGGTTGATGTTCCCGGTGCCGCCCCGCTTGCGGCAGGCATCGCGAATCGCTGCGGCGATCGCAGGCGTGGAGGAGAGGGTCGGAGGCTCGCCCGCGCCGCGTAACCCGTAGGGGGCGTGCGGATCCGGGTTCTCCAGGATCTCCAGTTTCTGTGGGGGTGTGTCGAGAATGGTGGGGATCAGATAGTCCGTGAAGGACGGGTTCCGCACCTTGCCATTGGTGACCTGAATTTCCTCCATAACCGCCAGACCGAGGCCCTGAATGGAGCCGCCGTGGATCTGGCCTTCCAGCGAGAGCCGGTTCATGATCTTGCCGACGTCCTGGACGGCGTCCAGGGCAACGACTTTCACGAGCCCGAGTTCGGTGTCCACATCGACCACCGCCCGGTGCACGCAGACCGCGAGCTGGGTGTGGCTCGAGCCCTGACCGGTGACCTTGTCCATACCGGTGGTGGGCTGGTGGTGGTATTCGCGGGTCAGGTCGATCACGTCGTCGCCGAGGACGTCCTCGATCGACGCGACCACCTCACCGTTGTTCTTGACGACCTTGCCGCCGTCGAGGTGCATGAAGCCGTGCACGTCGAACTTCTTGCGCGCCAGTACGAACAGCTCGTCGGCGACCGCGCGGCAGGCGGTCATCACCGCGCCGCCGGTCATGTACGACTGACGGGAGGCGGACGAGGAGCCGGAGCTGCCGACATTGTTGTCCGACGGGTGGCTGACCACGCGGTCGATGGTGAGTTCGGTGCGCGCGATCTGCGCCTCGAGGGTGATCAGACCCTGACCGACCTCCGCGCCGGCGGTGTGCACGAGCGCGACCGGCTCGCCGCCGATCACCTCGAGCCGCACGCGGGCGGTCGAGTAGTCGTCGAACCCCTCGGAGAAGCAGATGTTCTTGATGCCGACGCCGTAGCCGACGCCGCGGTACACGCCCTCGCCGTGGGTGGTCTGGGACGCGCCGCCGGGCAGGTTGCGGATGTCGGTGGTGTCCACCGAGTCCGGCAGTTCCATGTCGCGCAGGCTGTCGAGCATCTCGACCAATGGAGTGGGCGCGTGCACGATCTGGCCGGTGGCCAGCGTGGAGCCCTGCGACACCACGTTGACCTGACGGACCGTGACCGGATCCATGTCGAGGGCCTCGGCGAGCTTGTCCATCATCGACTCGTGTGCGAAACACGCCTGCACGACGCCGAATCCGCGCATCGCGCCGCACACCGGGTTGTTGGTGTACACGCCGTAGGCGTCGATCTCCAGGTGCGGGACCTCGTAGGGGCCCAGCGCCAGGGATGCGGCGTTGCCGATCACGTTCTGGGTGGCCGAGGTGTACGCGCCGCCGTCGAGGACGATGAGAACCTTGGCGTAGGTGAGCTTTCCGGTCGCGGTGGCGCCGTACTCGTAGCGCATGCGCGCCGGATGCCGGTGCACGTGGCCGAAGAACGACTCCTGGCGGTTGTACATCATCTTGACCGGCTTGCCGGTGCGCATGGCCAGCATGCCCGCGTGGATCTGCATGGACAGGTCCTCGCGGCCGCCGAACGCGCCGCCGACACCGGACATGGTCATCCGGATCTGGTCCTCGGTCAACCCGAGGCAGGGGCCGATCTGGGTGAGGTCCCAATGCAGCCACTGGGTCGCGACGTAGAAGTCGAGGGAGCCGTCCTCGTTGGGGATGACCATGCCGGACTCGGGGCCCAGGAAGGCCTGGTCCTGCATACCGACCTCGAACTCCTCGCTCACCACGACGGTGGCCAGGGTCTTGCCGATCTCGATGTCGCCGGCGCGCACCGGCTGGTAGCGGGCGATGCCGCCGCGCTCCTGCACGGCCAGCCCGACCGGGTCCTCGATCACGGCCATCGGGTCGGTGATCGGTTCCAGCACTTCGTATTCCACCTCGATGGCGGCCACGGCGCGGCGCGCGATCTCGGGGTGGTCGGCGGCGACCAGGGCGATGGCCTCACCGTGGTGGCGCACTTCACCGAAGGCCAGCACCGGCTGGTCCCAGGTGTGGTCGAGGCCGTAGACCTTGCGGCCGGGCACGTCCTCGTGGGTGAGCACGGCGTGGACGCCGGGCATGGCCAGCGCCTCGGCCGTGTCGATGCCGATCAGCTTGGCGCGGGCGTGCGGGCTGCGCAGGGTCGCGCCCCACAGCATGCCGTCGATCCACAGGTCCGAGGAGTAGGCGAACTCGCCCTTCACCTTGAGGGTGCCGTCGGGACGCAGCGGGCTCTCACCGATGCCGCCGCTGCCCGGGATCGGCACGTCGGCGGGGAACCGCGTGGTGCGTGCGATGGTCATCGGTTCTCCTGCTTCATGATTCGCTTGCGCGCGGCCACGCCGTTCGCGCCGACCCGGTCGTGCGGCATGGTCTCGAGCTCGTCGTTCTCCACGACGGTGTGGCCGCCCACGAGCAGGCGAGCCAGCGGCGGCTGCGGGCCGAACACCAGCGAGCACACCGGGTCCTCGATGGCGGCGCGGAAGCCGTCCACCTTCCAGACCGCGATATCGGCGAGCTTGCCGACCTCCAGGGAGCCGATCTCGTTCTGGCGGCCCAGGTTCCGCGCACCGCCGAGGGTGCCGACCTCGAGGGCTTGTCGGGCGGTCATGGCGCGGGGGCCGTGCACGGCGCGCTGGAACAGCATGGCCTGCCGCATCTCCCCCGCCATCGAGGTGAGTTCGGAGGAGGCCGCGCCGTCCACGCCCAGGCCGACCGGGGCGCCCGCGGCGAGCAGGTCCATCACTCGCGCGATGCCCGCGCCCAGCCGCGCGTTCGAGGTCGGGCAGTGCGCGGAACCGGTGCCGGTCCTGGCGAAGGCCGCGATGTCCTTGTCGTGCAGGTGCACCGCGTGGGCGAACCACACATCGTCGCCGAGCCAGCCCAGCTTCTCCATGTATTCGACCGGGGTGCAACCCATCTGCTCGATGCAGTGCTCTTCCTCGTCGAGGGTCTCGGCGAGGTGGGTGTGCAGGCGGACGCCGTGCCGACGGGCCAGGGCGGCGGATTCCACCATCAGGCCCTCGGACACCGAGAACGGCGAGCAGGGGGCGACGGCCACGCGCAGCATCGAGTCGAACGACGCGTCGTGGTACTTGTTGATGATCTCCTCGGTGTTGAGGAGGATCTCCTCGCGGTTCTCGACCACCTCGTCCGGCGGCAGACCGCCGTGGGACTGCCCGCGGTCCATGGAACCGCGGCAGGGGTGGAACCGGATGCCGAGCTCGCGGGCGGCGCGCACCTCGGCGTCGAACAGATCGCCACGGCCCTTGGGGAACACGTAGTGGTGATCGGTGGAGGTGGTGGTGCCGGTCAGCGCGAGCCAGCCCAGGCCGGCCGAGGCCGCGCCGTAGACGATCTCGGCGTCCATGGTGGCCCACAGGCGGTACAGCCCGGTCAGCCACTCGAACAGGGTGGCGTCCTGGAACAGGCCCTGGGTGGCCCACTGGTAGAGGTGGTGGTGGGTATTCACCAGGCCCGGGGTCACCAGGCAGCCGGTGCCGGAGAGGCGTTCAGCACCCACCACCATCGGCGCAGGTCCTGCGCCGAGAGCTTCGATCCGGCCGTCGTCGCCGACGATCAGATAGCCGTTGGGAATTTCGGCACCGACAACCGGTGCGATATAGGCGTTCTCGATGACGAGCTTGGTCATTTCGCCGACGCCCTCCGCTCGGCCGCCATGCGCACGGCATCCAGAATCTTCTCGTAACCCGTACAGCGGCACAGGTTTCCGGCGAGAGCCTCACGGATCTCGACATCGGAGGGGTTGGGGACGCGCTCGATCAGGTCGTGCGCCTGCACGATCAGGCCGGGCGTGCAGAAGCCGCACTGCACCGCGCCCGCCTCGACGAACGCCTGCTGCATCGGGTCGAGCTTGTCGCCCTCGGTCAAACCTTCGACGGTGCGGACCGAACGGCCCTGCACCTGACCGGCGGCCACCAGGCACGAGCACACCGGGGTGCCGTCCAGATAGACGGTGCAGGAACCACATTCGCCCTGCTCGCAGGCGTTCTTCGCGCCGGGCAGGCCGACCCGCTCGCGCAGCAGGTACAGCAGGCTCTCACCTTCCCAGACGTCGTCGGCGGTTTCCCGGTCTCCATTGACGGTGAAGTCGATACGCATCAGGCCGCCCTCCTCTCCGCGGTGTAGTCGTTCCACGCCCAGCCGAGGGTCCGGCGGGCCATCACCGACAACGCGTGCCGGCGGTAGTCGGCGGTGCCGCGCACATCGTCGATGGGCTTGGCCGCGGCGCCGACCAGACGGCCGAACTCGTGGGCCAGCTCCTCGTTCAGCGCGCCGCCGTTGTCCCAGTCCAGGTTGGCGGCCAGGAAGTCCTGGGCCTCGACGGGACGGATCGGGGTCGGGCCGGCCGAGCCGATGCCCGCGCCCGCCGTGCGCGAATCCGCGTGCAGGGCAACGGAGAACGAGCACACCGCGATCACCATCGCGTTGCGGGTGCCGACCTTCGAGAAGTACTGCGGGCCGCTGGCGGGGCGCAGCCACACCGCGCGGATCAGCTCGTCCGGCTCCAGGGAGTTCTTCTTGACCCACACGTAGAAGTCGTCGATGTCGATCATGCGGGTACCGCGGGCGGCGGACTCGACCTCGACCACGGCGTTCGCGGCCAGCAGCGCCGGGTGGGCGTCACCGGCGGGCGACGCGCCGCCCAGGTTGCCGCCCACGGTGCCGCGGTTGCGGATCTGCGGGGATCCCACGGTGCGCGAGGCCTGCGCCAGACCGGGCAGGCGATCCTGGTACCGGTTGATGATCTTCACGAACGGGACGCCGGAGCCGAGGCGGATGCGGCCGTCGGCCTGTTCGTCCACCCCGAACAGCTCCCGGCACGGGTTCAGGTCCAGCAGGGCGTCCGGGCGGTGCACGTCGAAGTTCATCTCGACCATCACATCGGTGCCACCCTGGATCGGAACCGCGTCGGGGCGTTCCGCTTTCAGCTGGAGCGCCTCGGCCCAGCTGCCCGGTTGTAGGAAATCCATTGCGTTCCTCTAGATATCGGTTCTGCGCAGGTACGACAGCCTCGGCTGCCCCGGTACGTAGAGAAGGAGTGGGGACTCAGTTACGGGGGTCGTTCATCGCTCCTCCAGGAGCTTGCGCACCCGGCGGCCGGTGATGTCGGCCAGCTCGCGGCGCACCACGCGGTGTTCCTCGGCCGCCGGGTTGCCCAGACGGTGCCGCAGCTCCGCGAGCATCTCCGCGGCGCTGCGGCCGGCGGCCCGGATCAGGAAGACCTGGCCGAAGTGCTCCTCGTAGGCGAGGTTCCAGGCGGCCAGCTCGGCCAGCACCCGGGCGTCGGCCTCGGACGCTCCGGACTGCTCGTCGGCCGACCACCGCGCCTCACGCTCGGACTGGTGCCGGGCCGCCTCGCGCTCGCCGATGCGGGGGTGCGCGTCGAGCGCCTCCTCGACATCGGCCCAACTCAGTTCGGCGACCCCGGCCACGGCCGCGGCGATCAGACTCGACTCGTCCGCGTACGGCCGATTCGCCACCATCTTGCGAGCCCAGGTCCGAGACGCGTTGCAGGTCAGCAGGTGCGTCTCGGCTTCTTCCAGGGGCAGCGACCCGAGCCATTCCAGGCGACTCGACATCCGACCTCCATCCGTGTTCTGCGTGTGTCAACCACTAAACCCGGGGGGTGGTCATGCCCGATAGGACGAGACCTCCGAACCTGTGGCCTGCTTCACAGGGGCGCGTTCGTAGTTACATCCAAGTTCGGTAACCGTCGCGTCACTCACTGTTAGCCTCGAGAATCATGCGGTTACGTTCCCTGCTGACCATGCACGATCTGGGCCTGCGGCTCGTCTCCGGAGAGGACGAGCTGGACCGCTTCGTACGCTGGGTCGTAACCACCGACATGCTCGACCCGGGCCGGTATCTCTCCGGCGGAGAATTCGTGCTCACCGGGCTGCAATGGCGGCACCGCCCCGAGGACAGCGACACCTTCGTCGGCGCGCTCGCCCGCGCCCGGGTCGCCGCGCTCGCCGCCGGTGACGCCCTCTACGGCGAAGCGCCCGAGGATCTGGTCGCGGCTTGTAAGAAACACCGAATCCCGCTGTTCCGGGTCGAGGAGCGGATCGCGTTCGCGACCGTCACCGAGACCATCAACCGGAAGCTGTCCTCGGGGCGGGCCGCGGACCTGGGCGCCATCCTGGACCGGCATCGGCAGCTGGTGTCCGGCGGCGGACTGGACTCGGTCCTCGACCTGGTCCACCGCACGCTCGGTACCCGCTGCTGGGTGGTGTCGTCCATCGGGCGCGTGGTCGCCGGGCCCACCCGCGACCTGCCCGAGCAGGTGCGGTCGGCGTTCCTGAGCGCGCGGCGGCTGCCGCATGTGCTGTCCTGCAACCAGATCCGGTACACGCTGTTCGCCGTCGACGCCGACGCCACCTCGCGGATCGCGGACTGGTTCCTGGTCTTCGAGAGCGACTTCAAGGACTGGCCGGAGGAACGCCGCGCGCTCATCGGCGAACTCGCCGCGGTGGTGTCGCTCGAACGCGCCCGCCACGACGACCGGCACAGCGCCGAGGGCCGCCTCGCGCAGGAACTGATCGAACTGATCATGTCCGAGGCCAAGCCCGCCGACATCATCTCGCGGCTGGAATTGACCGGGCTGGGCCTGTCCGACCGCTACCTGGCCGTCGCCGCGACCGCCGACTCCGGCGCGGTGCGGCCCGGTGAACTGCGCGCGGTGCTGCGCGAAATCCTTTACGGCAGAAGCCCTGCCATCGGCGTCGTGGACGGCGAGGTCATCCTGCTGGTCGCGCTCGGCGACGAACAGGCCCTCGACGACCACATCCACCGTGCCATCGAAGCCCTCGAACCCGGGCTGCAACTGAGCCGCCTGTCCGTCGGCATCAGCGGCGCGGTCGACGGCGAGGGTCTGCGCGGCGCGGTCGAGGAGGCGCGGTATGCCCGCCGCATGGCCGCCGAACGCCAGCAAACCACCAGCGTCGTCCGCCACGACGAACTCGCCACCCACATGCTGCTGCTGGCCAGCGTCCCCGACGAGGTTCGCCGCATGTTCCGCGTCCGCCTCCTCGACCCCCTGCGCGTCTACGACCAGGACAACCGCGCCGACCTGGTCCACACCCTCGAGACCTTCCTCGAGGTCTCCGGTTCCTGGACCAAGTGCGCGGATCTACTGCACGTCCACGTGAACACGTTGCGCTACCGCATCCAGCGCATCGAGGAACTCACCAACCGCGACCTGTCCCGCCTCGAAGACCGCGTCGACTTCTTCCTCGCCCTGGCCCTGCGCTGAACCCGCCCCCGCTGCACCATGGCGGGCAGCGAGGGCGGGCGACCCCGGGTGCCCCTCGGCTCAGCGGCAGGCTTCGGCCATACCGGTGAGCCATTCGCGGACGGCGGCACGCTGTTCGGGCGTGAAGCCCGCCTCCAGTTCGGCTTCGCGGCGGTTCACCGCGGCATGGGCCTTCGCGTACACCGCACGGCCCTCGTCGGTGACGAAGACCTGGTGGGTGCGGCGGTCGGTGGGGTGGGGGCGGCGTTCGATCAGACCCGCCTTCTCCAGGCCGCCGAGCATTTCGTTGGCGGCCTGACGGGTGCTGCCGACATCGCGGGCGATGTCGGAGATCGACTTTCCGCCCTGCTCACGGGTCATCATCAAGGTCGCGTACTGCGAGGTGGTGAGACCGAATTCCGCGAGCTCGTCACCGATGGCCGAGCGCATGCTCAGCCACACCGTGCGGACCATGAAGGTCAGGGATCCACCCTGCGATCCGGAACAGCTCACCGGGACAACCCTTTCCAGAGATTGACAGGTTCCTGACAATCGCCCACACTGGCGATCGTCAGGTTCCTACCAATCTTAGCGAAGGTTTCCATGACCGTGCCCGCGACGCTGCCGAGAACCCGGCAGCGGCTTATCCTCGCCGTCCTGCTGCTGTCATCCCTGCTCATCTGGCTCGACAACACGATCCTCGCCACCACCCTCGAGACCCTCGCCGACCCGGTACGCGGCCTGGGCGCGAATCCCGCACAGCTGCAATGGGCTTCGGGGTCCTATACCCTCGTCTTCGCCGCGCTCATGTTCAGCGCCGGAGCGCTCGGCGACCGCTACGGACACCGCAGCGTGCTCGCCGCGGGGCTGATCGTCTTCGCCACCGCCTCGATCTGGGCCGCCTACGCCGGGAATCCGGGACAGCTCATCACCGCCCGCGCCGTCATGGGCGTCGGCAGCGCACTCATCATGCCCGCCACCATGGCGACGGTGACCTGGACGTTCACCGGACCGGCCCGCGCCTCCGCGATCGGACTGTTCTCCACCTCGGCCGGTGTGGGGCTCGCGGCCGGACCTTTGCTCGCCGGAGTGCTGCTCGACCATTTCTGGTGGGGCTCGGTGTTTCTCGTGAACGTGCCCGTCGTCGCGGTCGCGCTGATCGGGATCGCGGCCCTGGTCCCCAACTTCCGTAGCCCCGCGCCGCGGCCACTGGACCTGCCCGGGCTCGCGCTGTCGATCAGCGGATTGACCGCCCTCGCCTACGGATTGATCCGGGCCGGACAGCACGCGGCCTGGACGCCGATCGAGGTCTGGGGGCCGATCGCGGCCGGGATCGCCCTGCTCGCGGGCTTCGTCATCGTCGAATTGCGCTCCGCGCAGCCCAGTTTCGACCCGCGCCTGCTCGCCGATCGCGCATTCGGCGGCGGCAACGCCACACTGGGCCTGCTGTTCCTGGCCATGACCGCCGCCGGGTTCTACGGCGCGTTCTATCTGCAAGGCGCGCGCGGCTTCTCCCCGCTGGACGCGGGCCTGATCAACTCCCCCGCCGCCGTCGGCGTGATCATCGGCGGGCCGCTGGGCATCCGCCTGGTCCGGCGCTGGTCGCTGCGCGCGGTCTCGGCGACCGCACTCACCGTCGGCGCGCTGTGCATGGGCAGCCTCGCGCTCTTCGGCCTGCACACGCCCATCGTCTGGAACGTGATCGGGGCCGCGATCCAGGGCGTCTCGATCGGCCTGGTCATCGGCCCGGTCACCAGCGCACTGATGAGCACACTCCCCCTCGACCGCGCCGGCGCCGGATCCGCGGTGACCAACACCGTCCGGCAAACCGGCAGCGTCCTGGGTATCGCACTCGGCGGCACGATCATGGCCATCGCCTACCGGACCGGCATCGGGGATGCGCTGAGCGCGCTGCCCGAGGACGCGCGGGGGCCCGCCGGCGTATCGGCCGAGCAGGCCCGTCACGTCGCGTCCACGCTCAACCGTCCCGATCTGGCCGATGCCGCCGATCACGCCTTCATTCATGCCATGCACGTCGGCGCGCCCTGGTCACTCCTGTTCGCGTTGACCGGGGCCGCGGTCCTGGCAGTCACGCAGCGTCCCAGGTCCGCGCGACCGGCCGAAACCGGGACGCGATCTGCCGAACCCGCGGAAATCTCATGACACGTGACCCGAGAGGTCTTGTGTGTAACTTGGATTAGCACTTACCTTGGAGTGTGTCGCACCGCACAGGACAGGCCACGGCCGCGGAGAGCCCGGGCGGGGCGGCACACAGACGAGGAGGCAACGATGGCTCTGACGACGAGGTCGGATGCAGGTACCGAGGCACACGCGTACGCGGACGTGCTCCACACCCTTTCGGAGGGATCGGTGTACCGCCGGTTCGATCCATATCTCGATATCCCCTGGGACTCCCCCGAATTCGCGATCGACCCACACGATCCGCGGTGGGTGCTGCAACCCGATATCGACCCCTTGAGCGCGACACAGTGGTACCGGGACCAGCCGATCGAGCGGCAGATCGAGATCGGCAAGTGGCGGATCGCCAATGCCATCAAGGTCGGCGCGGCCTTCGAGAGCATTCTGATCCGCGGAATGATGCAGTACATCATGAAGCTGCCCAACGGGTCGCCGGAGTTTCGCTACTGCCTCCACGAAATGACCGAGGAGTGCAACCACATCCAGATGTTCCAGGAGCTGGTGAACCGGATCGGCGTCGATGTTCCGGGAATGCGGCCCTTCTTCCGGAAACTCTCACCGCTCATCGGCGTCGCCGGCGGATATGCCTGGCCGATTCTGTTCATCGGCATTCTCGGCGGTGAGGAACCGATCGACCACTATCAGAAGGCCGTCATCCGCAACGGCGCCAATCTGCCGCCCGCGGTGGTGCGGTGCATGGAGATCCATATCGCCGAGGAAGCCCGGCACATCTCCTTCGCCAACGAGTTCCTGAAAAGGCACATCCCGCGGCGCAGCCCGATGTACCAGAGCTTCTGCGGTATCGCCTTCCCGCTCGCCATGCGCTGGCTCGCCGGGGAGATCATGGCCCCGCCGCCGGAATTCGCGCGCACCTTCGACATTCCGCGCGAGGTCATCAAGGAAGCGTTCTGGCAGTCGCCGACCGCGTCGAAGATCCTGTCCGGCTACTTCGGCGACATGCGTTCCCTCGCCGACGAACTGGGCCTGATGAACCCGGTCACCCAGCGACTGTGGAAGACGCTCGGCATCGACGGCGACCACTCCCGCTACCGCAGCGAACCCGATCGCCGGGTGGCCTGATCCGACGGGTCCCGGTCACTCGTCGGCCTCCAGGCAGAGCACCGGGACCCGCTGGACCAGATTCACGGCGAAACCGCCGCGATTCCAGGGTTGATCCAGCGGCTGGGTGTTGCCGTCGGCATCGGTCGCCCGGGCACTGAGCAGATAGTCGCCGGGGGTCGCGGTCCAATGGAAACACCAGCGCCGCCACGCCCAGCGGCGGCCCTGGTCGGGGTCCAGCTCGGCATCGTGCCAGCTGTGCCCCGCATCGGTGCTCACCTCGACCCGCGCGAGCGGCGCCTTCCCGGACCAGGCCCGTCCCTCTAACGGCACCCGGCCCGGTCGCACCACCCGCGACCGCGACATGAAGTCCGGGAAGCCGGGCGGAACCAGCAGGGCCCGCGGCACGATCCGGGTCACCGGCTCACCGGCCTCACCCGAGTCCTGCCGCATCCGATAGTTCACGGCCTGTTGGAAACCCGTGAACCGCTGGTCGATCACCGTGATCTCGCGCAGCCACTTCACGTGCGCCATCCCGTACCAGCCGGGCACGATCAGCCGAATCGGATAGCCGTGCTGCGGCGGCAGCGGCGCCCCGTTCATCTCGTAGGCGACCAGCACCTCCGACTCGCAGCCCATGGCCACATCGACCGGCAGCGCCCGCTGATAGTCCTGCTCGACACCCCGTTCCACCCCGTGATCCGCGCCGGTGAACACCACATCGACCGCGTCGGACTCCACCCCGGCCTCCGCCAGCAGCAGCTTCAAGGGCACGCCCGTCCAGTCGGCGGTGCCCACCGCCTCGACCAACCAAGGCTGACTGACCGGGCGCGGGGAGAGCAGCGCCCGGCCGTTGCCCGCGCACTCCAGCGTGACCCGGGTCGTCACCTGGGCGAACGCCCGCAGGGTGGGCACGTCCAGCCGCAGCCGCCGCCGCACCCGGCCGCCGATCTTCAGCTGCCAGGGCGCGTTCGAGGCGACGTAGGGGATGTCGTAGTGCGTCAGCACGTAGTGCAGGCCCGGCGGCGTCACGTCATAGCGCAGCGCCTCGAGCGGCAATCCGTGATTCCGGGTCGCGAGCGCGAGCTCATCCGCACCAATGCCCTCGTCGGGGGCGGCCAGCCGAGCGCGCGTGCTCGAATCAGCGAGTCGACGACCCATCGGCTCATTATCCCGCCGAAACGCCTCGACGGGGGCGAGAGTCTGCAATCGCACGAGCGGTCTCCTCGAAGGCGGTGGGCCGGTTGGAAATTCGAACATCCACCCCTGCCAGCAGAGGTTACGGCAGACCGGCACGGAGGTTAAATCAAGATTCGGCGCCCATTGACAGCGTCAGATTGTCAATGACCTTCCCCGCCCCGGGGCGCCCGCCCAAGTACGATCGGGCTATGCGGTCCATTTGGAAGGGCTCCATCGCGTTCGGATTGGTCAATGTCCCCGTGAAGGTGTACACCGCCACGGAGGACCACGACATCAAGTTCCACCAGGTGCACGCCGCCGACGGCGGTCGTATTCGGTACGAGCGGCTGTGCACCGTGGACGGGCAGCCGGTGCAGTATTCCGATATCGATCGGGCCTACGAATCGCCCGACGGTGATCGCGTGATACTCACCGATGAGGACTTCGCGAAACTGCCCGCCGCGGAGAAGCATGAGATTCCGGTCCTGCAATTCGTGCCCTCGGAACAGATCGATCCGATTCTCTTCGACAAGAGCTACTATCTGGAACCCGATTCCACCACGCCCAAAGCGTATGTGCTGCTGGCCAAGACCCTCGATCGGGTGGACCGGGTGGCGCTGGTGCATTTCACCCTCCGGCAGAAGACCCGGCTGGCCGCGCTGCGGGTGCGCGACGGGGTGATGGTGTTGCAGACCCTGCTGTGGCCCGACGAGGTGCGGTCGGTGGCCTTCGACAAGCTCGAGGGCGTCGCCGAACCCAAGACGCAGGAACTGAAGATGGCCGAGACCCTCGTCGACACGCTGTCCGACGACTTCGATCCCAGCCTCTACGTGGACGAATACCAGATCGAGCTGAAAAAGCTGCTCGACGAGGCCATCGCCAGCGGCTCCAGCAAGGTCACGCGGGCGCCGGAAGCGGCCGCCCCGGCGATGGACGCCGAGGTCGTCGACCTGGTCGCGGCCCTGCAGCGCAGCCTCGAGGCGTCCGGGCGCAAGACCGGATCGGCCCCGGCCGCCAAGGCCGCGCCCGCCAAGAAGAAGCCCGCGAAGAAGGCCGCGAAGAAGGCTCCGGCCAAGCAGACCCGCAAGGGTGCCTGACCCCTTCAGCAGCCACCTGGCAAACTGTCGGCATGGATCCCGATATATCCATCCACTCGGACATCGCCATCGTGCCCATGGGGCTCGGACACCTGCGGCAGGTCATCGACCTCGGCTACCAGGTGTTCGACACCCAGGCCAAGCCCTACACGTCGTGGTCGCTGACCTCGGTCGCCGAACACCTCGACAGCCCCGGCAAATCCTGCTGGGTGGCGGTGGATTCGGATCAGGTGGTCGGATTCGTGCTGGCCTCCATGGAATTCGAGCTCCGTGAGGACTGGGCGTACTTGGAGTGGATCGCCGTCTCCCCCGAGGTGGAGGGGCGCGGCGTCGCCAGCAAACTCATGACCGCCTGCTGCGATGTGCTGTTCCGGCACGGCGCGGCCCGTATCGTCACCGACGTCGAGATCCACAACACCGCCTCCGCGGCCATGATGCGCCGCAACGGATTCACCGAAGGCACCACCGTGACGCTGTTCGTGCGCCCCAACCCCGACGACCGCGTCGCCGGCGAGGACGAACAGGTCACCCTCGGCCCCGGCACCAAACGCGACCTCATCCGGCGCGGCCGTATCACCGGCGACGGACGCCACGGGCGGCCCGCCCGCTAGTTGTCGGACCCTCCCGCTACGGTCGCCGTCATGACCGCCCCCGATCCGACCATGGCCGCCATCAACGATGCCGTAATCCTTGGACGCCAAGGCGATCCGGCGACGGCTCGCGAACAGCTGACCTCGTTGTGGGATCGGATCGGGGCGGGCGGCGACCCCTTGCACCGGGTCTCCCTGGCGCACTTCCTCGCCGACCTCCAGGACCACGCGGCCGACGCCCTCACCTGGGACATCCGTGCCCTGGATGCCGCCGACTCGCTCACCGACGAACGCGCTCAGGCCCATCACGCGGGCCTGAGCGTACGCGGCTTCTATCCCTCGCTCCACCTCAATCTGGCCGACAACTACCGACGTCTCGGCGCTTTCGACACCGCTCGACAGCATCTGACCGCCGCCCACGACCGCTTGGACGCCCTGGACGAGGACGGCTACGGGCTGGGCGTGCGCGCGGGCCTCGCCAATGTCGAAGCGGCGCTGGCCGACCGGTCCACCGAGGCGCTACCCACGCACCCGGGCGTGTAGCACCGCCCGGTCACACGCCGCCGAGCCCCATTGCTGGACCACAATGGCCGATATACGCTGGCCGCGATCATCAGCCAGCGAAGGGAACGCGTCGATGCCGGATCCGCTACCGAATGCCGTTGCGCCGCAATTCGATGCCCGGGGACGCCGCCTGGTCGCGGGCGTCGCCGCGCTGCTGGCGATGACGGCCGCGGCGAGCGGGCCGATCGGTCCGGCGGCGGCCGAGGCACCCGCATCACCCGTCGCGGGCTCGCTTTCCTGCGCACCCATCGAGGCGCGCGTGGCGATGTCCACCCGCGCGCCGCTGCTCGACTGGTCGGAGAACCTCACCTTCGACGAGGCGACCGAGAGCATCTGGGTCGCCCGCGCGCAGCACGATGTGGTGGAGAAGTACGACGGGGACGCCCGTCGGGTCGCCAGCGTGCCGGTGCGGGGTCCGGGCGCGGTCCGACGCGGCCCGGACGGGCTGATGTACGCCACCTTCGGCAATTCACCGCTCTCCGGCCTCTCGGGTGGCAGCGGGGTGGTGCGGTTCGATCCGGCCGCCGCCGACCCGACGCCCGAGGTGTTCGTGTCCGGGCTCGGTCAGGCCAATGGCGCGGCCTTCGACGCCGACGGCACCCTGTACGTGGCCGACACCTCCGCGAACTCCGTGGTGCGGATCCGGCCGGACGGCAGCATCGACGCCGACTGGACCGCCCGCAGCCACACCGCACTGGCGGCCCTCGGCCTCGGCGCCGACGGCATCGTCGCCACGGACGGCATCCTCTACGTCACGCTGTTGGAGAGCCCGACCGCGCGGGTCGTCGCCCTGCCGATCGATGATCCGGCGCGGGCGATGGTGGCCGTGGATCTGGCCCCCGCTCCCCTGTCCGGCCCACTGCTGCCCGACGACCTCGCGATCGTCGACGGGCTGCTCTACATCGCCACCGGCAGCGGGCAATTGGTGCTCGCGGATCCGATCGCGCACACCAGTTGCACCGTGCTGTCCGGCCAGCCGCTCACCTCCGTGGCCGTCGCCCCGGCCCCGGCGCGCACGCTGATGCTCGGCACCGAGGGTGGGGACGTCCTGAAGGCCCACTACCGCTGACGTCAGTTGTCCTGGGCCGCATGGGCTCTGCCCTCGTGGAAGAACCCCATGAGGCTCTGCACAGTCGCCACTTCGGTGCGGGGCCGCACGGCTCCGAAGGGCGCGTTCCAGAACTCGCCGCGGCGGCGGGTCCACGGGCCGACGTAGGCGTACGGCGTCGGGTTGTCCCAGTCGCCCGGGGAGACACCGTAATTCACCTCGTCGACCGCCACCGACAGGTCGAAGTGCTCGGGCCACAACACCGGCTGCTGTTCGGCGGCGAAGCGGCGTAATGCGGTGTCCCCCACCGCGAACCAGTCGTGCACGGCGGTGGCGGCCTCGGAGTCGACCTTGAACGGCTCGTCCGGATCCATCCGGGTGCCATCGGAATACAGCCCGTCGGGCGGG
Organism: Nocardia sp. NPDC059764; assembly: GCF_042732555.1. Lineage (NCBI taxonomy): Bacteria > Bacillati > Actinomycetota > Actinomycetes > Mycobacteriales > Nocardiaceae > Nocardia > Nocardia sp. NPDC059764. Next base: position 11,092 of record NZ_JBHWHH010000013.1, on the reverse strand, counting down.
CCGTCGGCCTCGAATCCGGCGCTCGAGGCGAGGTCACTGTAGGTGCCGTGCAGGCGGGTCCGGCCCTGCGGCCACACCAGATCGGTGCCCGTCACCGACACCGGCCACTTCATGCCGGCGAATCCGCCCAGCACGATGCGCATGCGGATGCTGCCGAACCGGCGATACTGCGGACCGGCGATCAGCAGTTCGGCCGCCGCGTGCAACGCGAACCGGGTGTCCTCGTAGGTGATGTCGTCCACGGGGAAATCATCGCCGCCGAGCCCGGCGTGTTGCTGGAAAATGGACTCCCGCAAACAAAACAGCGCCACACCGGACGAATCCGGTGTGGCGCATGAGTGTTTCGCGGAACGTCAGCTCGCGTTGTCGGTGCAGGCCGAGAGAATGATCTTGGCCTGACGCGGCGAGGACGAACCCGTGTCCGGGAAACCCGGCGCACTCTTGCCGAGCACATTGATGGCGGCCGACTCGGCCTCCACCTTGGACGGCGCCCACGCCCAGCCGAAGCGGGTGTCGGCGCCCTGGGCGACCGCGCCACAGGCATTGGCGAAGTGCACGACGACGGCACAGTCACCGCCGCCACACTGGCTGACCGCGGAGGAGTCCGCGGCGTCCCAGCTGCCGTAGTTCACGGCATACGCGACGTTCCCGGTGCTCTTGGACAGCGCCAACGCGCCGTACAGGTCACCGGAGGTCGCGATGAAGACCGGCTCGCCGTTTTCCGCCGCGGAGGCGGATCCGGCGGCCACGGTGCCCATCGCGGCCATCGACGTAACGGCGAGGCCGACACCGGCCTTGCGCAGCAACGACATTCGATACTCCCCGGGGATGGATGGTGATAACGGCGGTCATCATGCCAGACGCTCAGACCCGGCGCATGACCGAGACGACCTTACCCAGTACCTGGGCATTGTCACCATCGATCACCGGGTACGCGGGATTGCGCGGCTCCAGGTAGACATGCCCGTTCGCGCGCTTGTAGACCTTGACCGTGGCCTCGCCGTCGATCATGGCGGCCACGATCTCGCCGGTGTGCGCCTCGTGCTGTTTGCGCACCACGACGATGTCTCCGTCGCAGATGGCGGCGTCGACCATGGAGTCGCCGCGCACCCGCAGACCGAACACGGTGCCGCGGCCCACCAGCTCCCGCGGCAGCGAGAGCACATCGTCGGTGTGCTCCTCCGCCAGGATCGGGGCACCGGCCGCGATATCGCCGACGACCGGCACCGGTACCGAGTTCTCGTCCCGCTGCCGCGCCGGCGCGGACGCCCGCAGGAACAACCGCACGTCCATGGGACGCGTCACCGACTCACTGCGCTTGAGGAACCCGCGCTCCTCCAGCTCACGCAGATGCCGCGACACCGATGAGGCCGACTTCAGGCCGACCGAGTCCCCGATCTCCCGAGTGCTCGGCGAATACCCGTGCCGCTGCACCCAATCCCGAATGCTGCACAGAATGCGTTGCTGGCGTTCGGGCAACGTGGAGGTGTCGAGATGCTCGAATCCGTCGAAGTCGTCATAGGTCACCGAAGAATCGTACGGCGCGTCACCGCCCGAACCCCGGCACGACCGGCCGTAACACGCGAGCGCGCTACATCCCGGAAGGACCCGGCACCGGGTCCTCGGCCGCCGGCGCGGGCTCCTCGAGTTCGATGAACAGCGCGTGGGTCTCGCCCTCGCCGATGTTCTCGCCCGAATGCTCCTGCGCTCACGCACCCGGACATCGACATCCACCGCCTGTCCATCGCCATCCGGTCCGCCACCGGCATCGAGTCCTGCATCTGGCTCGTCGACATCGCCGCCCTCCCCCGCCCGGAGGCCGCCGAATCCTCTGCGCCACAGCCAGAGCCCTCCTGAACGAGGCGCTGGGCCGCTGAAACGACGATGCGGACCGATCCACCAGAATCGGTCCGCATCGTCGGAGTGCGTTCTGTTTACACCGTGAAGCCGAGGGCGCGCAGCTGTTCGCGGCCGTCGTCGGTGATCTTGTCGGGGCCCCACGGGGGCATCCAGACCCAGTTGATCTGCAGGTCCTCGGCGAGGCCGGAGCGGACCAGGGCGTTGCGGGACTGGTCCTCGATCACGTCGGTGAGGGGGCAGGCCGGGGAGGTCAGGGTCATGTCGAGTTTGGCGATGCCATCCTCGAAGGCCATGCCGTAGACGAGGCCCAGATCGACGACATTGATGCCGAGTTCGGGGTCGACGACGTCACGCATCGCCTCCTCCATGTCGTCGAGGTGCTGGAGCTCCTCGGGAGTGAGTTCCTTGGTCTGCTGCTCGGTTTCGCTCATCTCTTACTCCCCGTTGCCCATCGTCTTCTTGGCTTCCTCGGCCGAGGCGATCCGCACCACGGCGTCCTTGAACGCCATCCAGCCCAGCAGCGCGCACTTCACGCGGGCGGGGTACTTGGCGACGCCGACGAACGCGACACCGTCGCCGATCACGTCCTCGTCACCCTCGACGGTGCCGCGGCCGGTGATCATGGCGTCGAACTCCTCGACCACCTTCAGCGCCTGCTGCACCGGCAGGCCGATGACCTGATCGGTGAGCACCGAGGTGGAGGCCTGGCTGATCGAGCAGCCCTGGCCGTCGTAGGACACGTCCTTCACATCGCCGTTGTCGTCGATGTGCACGCGCAGGGTCACCTCGTCACCGCAGGTCGGGTTGACGTGGTGCACCTCGGCGCCGAAGGGCTCACGTAGCCCCCGGTGGTGCGGGTGCTTGTAGTGGTCCAGGATCACTTCCTGGTACATCTGCTCCATGCGCATGGTCTATGCAACTCCGAAGAAGCTCTGGGCCTTCCGCACCGCGGCCACCAGCTGATCGACCTCGTCGACCGTGTTGTACAGCGCGAAGGAGGCCCGGGCGGTGGCGGCGACGCCGAAACGGCGGTGCAGCGGCCACGCGCAGTGGTGACCGACACGGATGGCGACACCCTGGTCGTCGAGGATCTGGCCGACATCGTGGGCGTGGATACCGTCCACCACGAACGCCACCGCGCCACCGCGGTTCACGTTCTCGGTCGGTCCGATGATGCGGACGCCGTCGATCGCGCCTAGGCCCTCGAGCGCCGCGCCGATGAGCGTGTGCTCATGCGCCGCAACCGCATCCATCCCCACATTGCTGAGATACTTGACGGCAGCGCCCAATCCGACGACCTGCGAGATCATCTGCGAGCCCGCCTCGAACCGCTGCGGCGGCGGGGCGAAGGTCGAGTGATCCATGAACACGGTCTCGATCATGGAGCCGCCGGTGATGAACGGCGGGGTGTCCTCGAGCAGCTCACGCCGCCCGTACAGGATGCCGACACCCGAGGGGCCCAGCATCTTGTGGCCGGAGAAGGCGGCGAAGTCGACGCCCAGCTCCTTGAAGTCCACGCCCATGTGCGGCACCGACTGGCAGGCGTCCAGCACGACGATCGCGCCGACTTCCTTGGCCCGGCGCACCAATTCGGCGACATCGGCGACCGCGCCGGTCACATTCGACTGGTGCGTGAACGCGACCACCTTGGTGGCGGGCGACAATTCGAGCGAATCCAGGTCGATGCGGCCGTCGTCGGTGACGCCGTACCACTTGAGCGTCGCACCCGTGCGGCGCGCGAGCTCCTGCCACGGAACGAGATTCGCGTGATGCTCGAGCTCGGTGATGACGATCTCGTCACCGGGACCCACGTGGTACGGGAAGCGGTCGTCGGAGAAGGCGTAGGCCACCACATTCAGCGACTCGGTCGCGTTCTTGGTGTACACGATCTCGTCCGGGCCGGCGCCGACGAACGCCGCGATCGCCGCGCGCGCCGCCTCGTAGGCCTCATTGGCCTCCTCGGCGAGCTGGTGCGCGCTGCGATGCACGGCCGCGTTGTGCTCGAGCAGGAATTCCCGCTCGGCGTCGAGCACCTGCAGCGGACGTTGCGACGTCGCACCGGAATCCAAGTACGCCAACGGTTTCCCGTCGCGCACGGTCCGGCTCAGGATCGGGAAGTCGGCCCGGATCCTGGCGATGTCGAGAGTCCCCACGGTGCTGGTCATATTCAGGCTCCTACAGCAGCTGAAGTAAAGCGCACGTAGCCGTTCGCGTCGAGTTCCTCGGCCAGCTCGGCGCCGCCCTCGGCGACGATCTTGCCGCCCACGAACACGTGCACGAAGTCGGGCTTGATGTAGCGCAGGATGCGGGTGTAGTGGGTGATCAGCAGGATGCCGCCGGTCTCCCGCTCCTTGTAACGGTTCACACCCTCGGAAACAATCCGCAGCGCGTCGACGTCCAGGCCCGAGTCGGTCTCGTCGAGCACGGCGATCTTCGGCTTGAGCAGGCTCAGCTGCAGGATCTCCTGGCGCTTCTTCTCACCACCGGAGAAGCCCTCGTTGACCGAGCGCTCGCCGAAGGCCGGATCGATCTCCAGCTCGGCCATGCCCTCCTTGACTTCCTTCACCCAGGTGCGCAGCTTGGGGGCCTCGCCGCGGATCGCGGTGGCGGCGGTGCGCAGGAAGTTCGAGACCGAGACGCCGGGCACCTCGACCGGGTACTGCATGGCCAGGAACAGGCCGGCGCGGGCGCGCTCGTCGACCGACATCTCCAGCACGTCCTCACCATCGAGGGTGATGGTGCCCTGGGTGACGGTGTACTTGGGGTGGCCGGCGATGGCGTAGGACAGGGTCGACTTGCCGGAGCCGTTGGGGCCCATGATGGCGTGGGTCTCGCCCGACTTGATGGTCAGGTTCACGCCCTTGAGGATCTTGATGGGCTCGGCGTTCTCGTCCGGGCTGGCGACCTCGACGTGCAGGTCCTTGATTTCCAGGGTGGTCATCGAATCGGATTCCTTTGCGGGATGGGAAGTATGGGTCAGGCGCCGACAGCGGCGAGTTCGGCCTCGATGGCCGCCTCGAGCCGCTCCCGGACCTCGGGGACGGAGATCTTCTGCAGCACCTCGAAGAAGAAGCCGCGCACCACCAGACGGCGGGCGACCTCCTCCGGGATACCGCGCGAACGCAGGTAGAACAGCTGCTCGTCGTCGAAACGGCCGGTGGCCGAGGCGTGTCCGGCCCCGACGATCTCGCCGGTCTCGATCTCCAGGTTCGGCACCGAGTCGGCACGCGCACCATCGGTGAGCACCAGGTTGCGGTTCAGCTCGTAGGTGTCGGTGCCCTCGGCGGCCGCCCGGATCAGCACGTCGCCGACCCACACGGTGTGCGCGTCCGGCTTGTCCGAGGTCGGATCACCCTGCAGCGCACCCTTGTACTGCACGTTGGACTTGCAGTTGGGCTGCGAGTGATCGACCAGCAGACGCTGCTCGAAGAACTGGCCGTCATCGGCGAAGTACACGCCCAGCAGTTCGGCGTCGCCGCCGGGACCCGCGTAGCGGACATTGCCGGTGAGCCGCACCAGGTCGCCACCGAGGGTGACATTGGTGTGGCGCAGGACGGCGTCGCGGCCGAGCAGGGCGTGATGCGCGGTGACGTGCACGGCGTCATCGGCCCAGTCCTGGACCACGATGACATTCAGCGCGGCACTGTCGCCGAGGATGAATTCCACGTTCTCGGCGTAGGTTCCGCTGCCGCGCTGGTCGACGACCACGGTGGCGCGAGCGAAATTGCCGAGGCGGATCTGGAGGTGCCCGTAGGCGACCTTGCCCTCGCCCGGACCGGTGATGGCCACGGTGACCGGCTCGGCCACTTCGGTTTCCGCGCCGACCGTCACGACGGTGCCGGCATCGAAGCCCGAGTAGGCCTGCGCCGCAACGCGATCGGTAGGGGTGCCGCCCTGGCCCAGGCGGGCGTCGGTGCGGTCCACGGTCTCGGCGGTGACACCGGCGGGCGCGGTCACCTCGACGGTCGGCTGACCGTCCTTGACGGCGGTGCCGTCGTGCAGGCCGTTGAGGCGGCGCATCGGGGTGAAGCGCCACGCCTCGTCACGGCCGGAAGGGATTTCGAAGGCGTTGACGTCGAACGAGGCGAACACCTCGCCCTTGTTCAACGCCGGGGTACGAGCCTCAGCGGCCTCGGCAACGTTCTCCACGGCCATCAGCCGACGGCTCCTTCCATCTGCAGTTCGATCAGGCGGTTCAGTTCCAGGGCGTACTCCATCGGGAGCTCCTTGGCGATGGGCTCCACGAAGCCGCGCACCACCATGGCCATCGCCTCGTCCTCGGTCAGACCGCGGGACATCAGGTAGAACAGCTGGTCCTCGGACACCTTCGAGACGGTCGCCTCGTGGCCCATGGTCACGTCGTCCTCGCGGATGTCGACGTAGGGGTAGGTGTCGGAGCGGGAGATGTTGTCCACCAGCAGCGCATCGCACTTCACGGTCGACTTCGAGCCGTACGCACCCTTGTTCACCTGCACCAGGCCGCGGTACGAAGCACGGCCACCGCCGCGCGCCACCGACTTGGAGATGATGTTCGAGGAGGTGTTCGGCGCCAGGTGCAGCATCTTCGCACCGGTGTCCTGGTGCTGGCCCTCACCGGCGAACGCGATGGAGAGCACCTCGCCCTTGGCGTGCTCACCGGTCATCCACACGGCCGGGTACTTCATGGTGACCTTGGAGCCGATATTGCCGTCGACCCACTCCATGGTCGCGCCGGCCTCGGCCTTGGCACGCTTGGTCACCAGGTTGTAGACGTTGTTCGACCAGTTCTGGATCGTGGTGTAGCGGCAGCGGCCGCCCTTCTTCACGATGATCTCCACAACCGCCGAGTGCAGCGAGTCCGAGGAGTAGATGGGCGCGGTGCACCCCTCGACGTAGTGGACGTAGGCGTCCTCGTCGACGATGATCAGCGTCCGCTCGAACTGACCCATGTTCTCGGTGTTGATGCGGAAGTACGCCTGCAGCGGGATGTCCACGTGCACGCCCGGCGGCACGTAGATGAACGAGCCACCCGACCACACCGCGGAGTTCAGCGCGGAGAACTTGTTGTCACCCGAGGGGATGACCGAGCCGAAGTACTTCTGGAACAGCTCGGGGTGCTCCTTGAGACCGGTGTCGGTGTCGAGGAAGATGACGCCCTGCTTCTCCAGGTCCTCACGGATGGAGTGGTAGACGACCTCGGACTCGTACTGGGCGGCGACACCGGCGACGAGACGCTGCTTCTCGGCCTCCGGGATGCCCAGCTTGTCGTAGGTGTTCTTGATGTCCTCGGGCAGCTCTTCCCAGGACGCGGCCTGCTTCTCGCTCGAGCGCACGAAGTACTTGATGTTGTCGAAGTCGATGCCGTCGAGCTTCGAGCCCCAGCTCGGCATGGGCTTCTTGTCGAAGATGCGCAGTGCCTTGAGGCGGAAGTCGAGCATCCATTCGGGCTCGCTCTTCTTGGCCGAGATGTCGCGCACGACCTCCTCGGACAGTCCGCGCTTGGCAGCGGCACCGGCGACATCCTTGTCGGCCCAGCCGTACTCGTAGGTACCCAGGGACGCGATGGTCTCTTCCTGGGACAGCGGCTGCACCTGGTCGGTGGTCGTCGTCATTCGGCACTCCTTCCGGAGTCATGTGTAGAAGTCGTTGCGGGCTGCGCAACGGGGGTCTGGGCGGAACGTTCGGGGGCGGTATCGGGCATAGCGGGCGAAGCAATGAGGGGAACGTGCGTGGTGCAGGCGCAGTCACCGTTGGCGATGGTCGCCAGGCGCTGCACATGCGTGCCCAGAATCGCGCGGAAGGCCTCCAGCTCGGCCGCGCACAACTCCGGGAATTCCTCGGCGACGTGCGAGACCGGGCAGTGATGCTGGCAGATCTGCACGCCGGCGCCGACCTTTCGGGTCGAGGCCGCGAACCCGGCATCGGTGAACGCTTCCGCGATCTCCTCCGCCTTGGCCTCGGTCTCGGCCGGGGCGTGGACGGCGAGATCGCCGACCCCGGCCACGATGGACGCCACCCGCTTGCGCGCGAAATCGGCGATGGCCTGATCGCCGCCGATCTCCCGCAGCTGCCGCATGGCCGCTCCGGCGAGGTCATCGTAGGCGTGCGCGAGGCGGCCCCGGCCGGTGGCCGTCAGCTGGTACTGCTTGGCGGGACGACCGCGGCCCTTCTGCTGCCACGGCGCCGACCTGGTCGCCTGCGCCTCGCCGGACTCGATGAGCGCGTCCAGATGCCGCCGCACCCCCGCCGGACTCAGACCCAGCCGCTCGCCGATGGCGGTCGCGGTGATCGGGCCTTCCTCCAACAGCAGCTTGACGACAGCTTCGCGCGTGTGCCCCTCACCCGCCGGCCCGGACACGACAACGGACCGGGCACCGTCGTTCTGGTGCCCGGCCTGTTCCGCGTTCCGCAAACCCACGGTTTTCACAACACAAGTGTGACGGAATTCCATTCCTCGATCCAGTAAGGGTCCCCTGACCGAAAATGCGCGACCTGGGAATATGGCATCGCATGTGAGCTGGCACACCCTAGTGCATCCCGGCAATTCGGAAATCAGGGCCGGTCATGAGGGGTTCTGGACGGTGTGAACAGTGTGCTCGTAGTGGGTGGGACGGGAAATATCGGCCGAAAAGTCGTCGCGGATCTGGCGATGACGGGTGCGCGGACTCGGGCCTTGTCCGGGATCCGGCAGCCGCCGGGCTTCCCCCGGAGGTGGAGGTGGTGCACGGCGATCTGTCCGAGCCGGACTCGCTGGCAGCGTCCGCGGACGGGGTCGATTCCGTATTACTCATCTGGCCGTTCCACGACACCGAGAACGCCGAACCCGCGGCGCGGGCGTTGAGCGGACCGGATCGGCGGCTGGCGCATCTGTCGTCGCCCGGGTCGGCGAGTCGACGACGCGGCGTTTCGCGGCGGCGAACTCGCTCCCAGTACTCGAACACGCATTCGATCGTTCCATAAACAGACCGTGCGGCCGGTATAGGCTGCGGGCATCCGTGAACGTCGGCGATCGGGTGCTGCTGGTGGCTGGTGGGCTGTCTGTGTTCGAGGTCCGCGAGATCGACGGAGAGGACCGGCCGCATCCCGGTCGGCGTCGATCGCGAGCAGGTCCTGCATCGAGCGGCTGAGCCGATCCAGCGCCGGCACGACGAGGGTGTCGCCGGGGCGCAGGTATTCCAGGCAGCGCTGCAGTTCCTCGCGCTCGGCGTTCTTGCCGGACTTCTTGTCCGCGAACACCTTCTGGCATCCGGCCGCGGTGAGCGCGGAGCAGCTGGTCGGTGGTCGAGACCCTGGGGTAGCCAACGAGCGCGCCGCCGCCGCCACAACTCGTCCTGACGAACAGCCGACATTCCGTAGTCCCGCACCCAAACCTCCACGCCGACATGATCATCCACGCGGTGATGCCGCGATCCCTTGAACCCGCCACCGTTTTCCGAACGCATAGCGGTCTCGGGATGACCGATGTCGGACTCGGTAATCGCCGTAAGGACGCGGCGCCTCATCCTGATCCCCGAACGCTGGTCGAAGATCACCCGCTGATTGTTCTCCGAACGCCACCGGCGCCTGGATCACCGGGGGGCCGAGGACACCGACCGGCCTGTTGCGGCTGCACTGCAATGGGTCCGGTGTGCGGCGCACCGCTACGGTGAGGTTCGATCGGTCGGAGAACTGGCCGGCGGCGGGATGGTGGCTGTGAAGTTGGAGATGGTGGACATCGTCGGGGAGACGGTGCTGCGTCCGCGGTGGGAGCCGTTCTTCAAGAACGAGCATCACGGTCAGGAGCCCTGGGAGATCGACCGGCAGGTGATGGTCGCGGTGTTCGAGTGGCGCAAGCGGGTGGTGCTGGGCAACGACCACGAAGATCAGGACTGGGACCTGATGTATCTGCGTGAGGCCCGGGCCCGCATGAACTAACGCTTGTCGCCGAGCGGTCGGTATCGGCGCGGGCCGAACGTTGTGCGCGCGTTCAACGTGTCGCGGCGAAGTCGGCCGCCGCCTAGGCCTGCGGTATCACGGCGAACTCGTGTCCGCTGGTGGCGGGGAGAGGTGTTCGTGGACGGTGAGTAGCAGGTGGTCGAACCGGGTGCGTTGCTGGACCGACCCTCCGCCGAGGGTGGGGAGGGCGGCGGCGATTCCGGCGGCCAGGGCACGCAGTTTGGTGTTGGTTTCCTGGGACCGCCACACCAGCACCCGGAACGCCTGCTCGGCGGTGACGCCGTAGGCCAGCATCAACGCGCCCTTGACCTGCTCGATCTGCGTGCGGGCGGCAGCGACTTCCGTCGCCGTCTCATCGAACACTTGCTGGGGCGGCTCGGCAGGTCGTCGATGTCGATGTAGTAGCCGGTGGTGCCCGCGACGACGCCGGAGTCGTCGTAGAAGCAGTCCCCGACCACCAGCACCTGATGCTCGACCCCGCGGGTGTCGATAACGCGGTGACGGCTGCAGAACGCGGTCCCCTCCCGCGCGGCCGCGGCAAGCATCGCGGCGACTACGTCACGGTCGTCGGGATGCTTGTGGCTCAGCACCAGCTCGGTCGTCGGTTCCACCGTGCCGGGGGCGTATCCGTGCAGGGCCGCGGTCTCGTCGGACCACTCCCACCGCTGGTCGGCGAACCGGAACCGGAAGGTACCGATCGGATGCGGACATCCCGTCACGGTCTGCTCCGGCACGGGCGGCACCACGACACGCGGCTCGGACGTATCGGTCACGACATCAGTGTGCGCCAAAACCGAGGCGTTCGAGGGCCCGCGCCGGCCCAGGGGTTCAGGCTGGTCTGGCGTTTCAGGCTGGTCTGGCGTTTGTCGCAACTGCCGGTGGGGCTGTTGGCGCCCGCCGCTACGGCTGCGTGTGGTGGGCTTCGTGTTCGTCGAGGGCGTGTTGCAGCGCGGTGTTGAGGGCTTGGGCCTCGGCGAGCTGGTCTTCCAGGATCACGATCCGGCACGCGCCTTCGAGGGAGTTGCCGGCGTCGATCAGCTCGCGCACTCGTGCGGCGATCCGCAGTTGATAGCGCGAGTAGCGGCGATGCCCGCCCTCGGAGCGTTGCGGGGTCAGCAGGCGCGCGGCATCGAGCGTGCGCAGAAACGCCTGGGTGACACCGAGCAGCTCCGCGGCGCGGCCCATGCTGTAGGCGGGGAAATCCTCGTCATCGAGTCGGTCCACCCCGCCGGTAGCGGATGTGGGAGTCATATCTGGTTGCTGCACAACACCTCTCAAAGATTTTCCAACGACGGGAGGCCCCGGCGCAGGGTGCGCC